>DXHS01000063.1 GCA_019113275.1 Candidatus Protoclostridium stercorigallinarum | reverse complement strand
GCTTCCCTTCCGCGTCCCCTGCCGCAGTCGAAGACCACGCGCGTGAAGTCCGCGTTCGGCAGGCAGGCGTAACGGGAGCGCAAGCCGTCGGAAAATTTTTTCAGCCTGTCGTACTCCCCCGCGAGCGCGCCCGCGTTGTCCACGCAAAGTTCGAGCGAGGCAAGCAGCATATAGTTGGGACTTGTCGTCCCGAGGAGGTCCAGCATTTCGTCTGCCTTATCCGCGATATTCCCGCGGCAGGCGAGGAACGCGGTCTGCGTGAGCCCGCCCAGCGTTTTATGCGCGGACATATTGCATGCGTCCGAATACATTACCGCGCTCTCGGGGAAAAGGTCGGGGCGCAGCGCGAAATGCGCGCCGTGAGCCGAATCGCATATAAGCGTGCCGCCGAGGCGGCGTACTTCCCTTTCCATCCCCGCAAGGTCGGGCGTCCTGCCGTAGTAATCGGGGTACTGCACGACGGCGGCGGTCGCTCCGCTCTTTTCCATGGCTCCCGCGATATCCTCCGCGGTCGTGAGCCGAGGCAAGCCGTTCTCCTCCCCTCCGCCCGCGGTAACGAGCTCCGCCCCCGCGAGGCGCGCCGCTTCGTCCACGGCGCGGTGACGGTAAACGTCGGTAACTATCCTTTCCGCGCCCGACGCGAGCACGGACGCCTTGATACCGACGGACGAGCCGCCGACGAGAAAACGCAGCTTTTCCGCGCCGTACAGCCGCGCGCCGCGCTCCTCCGCCCGCGTTATCAGGTCGCCGGGGAAGATATCCAATATCTCCGTCACGTCCCGCCTGTCCAGCTTTCCCTTGTGCCCGGGCGTATGCCCGCGCCACGCCGGCGCATAGTTCCCGATATACTCGTTTATCGTCATCCACGCTATTATATCACCAAACGCATGAGATTGCAAGGGATTTCGTAAGGATACTTTCCGCTGCCCCGCCGCCCCGTAAACGGATATGCGGGCAGCGCGCCCTGCCGCGCCCCGCAAACTTCGGTATTGACAAAATCCGCAAACGGGTGACCGCATCCGTCTCTCCGAGATCCGCGCGACGGCCGGAATGCGATCGCCCCGCAACATCAAAACTTCGGCAGATTTTTACCGTACATGAAAATCTGCCGAAGTTTTACCCGAGCGGGCATAATGATTTCAATTTGTTCATACCCGGAGCCAAACGGAAGAAAGAGCGTTTCGAAACGCGCCGTCCGCAAATATCGCGCCGCGCCTTTTCGATAAGGCGGAGCTATATCATCCATGCGGGCACGACGAGATCGAGAGCGTTCAGAGCCGAAAATTTCGGCGCAAGGCATATAACGCCCCCCGTTCCGCGACGAAAAGCTCCGCCGACGAGCGAAAAAGTGCGCGTGATACGCTTATCCGGAGCGGCGGTCTTCTTTATCTCCAACGGGTGAAGCATACCGTCGCGCTCGAGGATGACGTCTATCTCTTTCGCGTCGCGGTCGCGGTAAAAGTACATCGCGGGTACGAGCCCCGAATCCGCATAGCTCTTCGCGATCTCGGAAACAACGAAGTTTTCCAGCAAAGCGCCGCTCATGGCGCCTTCCATCGCAACGTCGGGCGACGACCAGCGCGTCAGATAACATACGAGCCCCGTATCGTAAAAATACAGTTTGGGCGTTTTTATCGTGCGTTTGAGCGTATTGTTAGAATACGGGTGGAGCATAAAGACCACGCCGGAGGCTTCCAGCACATCCAACCAGGATTTTGCCTTCTGCACATTGATATCCGCGTCCTCGGCAAGTGCGGAATAATTCACGAGTTGCGCGGTGCGCGCCGCGGCGGAAACGAGGAACCTGTTAAAACGCAGGATATCCATATCGCCGGTGAGCTCGCGCACGTCGCGCTCGAGATACGTCGAAACGTACGACGAATAGAATACATCTCTGTCAGTGTACCGCCCCGACACGATACCCGGCATACTTCCCTTCCATATCCGCGAATACATGTCCGAAGCGGACAGCGGCAGAGAAATGCGGCTCTCGGCGAGCAATGTATCGAGATTGGGGACGAACGGCCGCGGAGGCAAGCCCGCGATCTCCCTCTGTGAAAACGGCGTCATGTGCAGCACGGCGACGCGGCCCGCGAGCGACTCTCCCACGCCGCGCATCAGGCGGAATATCTGCGAGCCGGTCAGCCAGAACGCACCCGGCGAAACATGCTCGTCGGCATATATCTTGACGTACGTCAGCAGCTCGGGCGCGTATTGTATCTCGTCGATGATGACGGGAGGTTCGTGTAGCTGCAGGAACAGCGCGGGATCCGTCTTTGCCAGATCGCGCTCGCCGAGATCGTCCAACGAAACGTATCTCCTGCCCGCGCCCTCTTTCTCCGCCAACTCGCGCAACATTGTCGTTTTGCCCGACTGCCGCTGCCCCGTGAGTAATATCACGGAGTACTCTTTGCCGAGTTCCGTTATCTTTTTCTCTATATGTCTTGCGATATATGTCATATCCGCCTCCCGCGCACGGGCGCCGACACCGCGCGTCCGATATATACTTAAATTATAACCGACGTCGCTTGCAAAAGTCAAGAAAACTTCGGCAGATTTTTACCGTACATGAAAATCTGCCGAAGTTTTACCCGAGCGGGCATATGAATTTCAATTTGTTCATACCGGCGGCGACTTTGGGACCGCCGTGAATGAGCGCGTTTTTTGTCTGTTCCCCTTGCGTGCCGCACGGACGGCAGGGTCACTTCAGAAAGAAGCGGACGAGTTTTTCGTTGCCGCGCTTATAAGGGCGGTAACGCATGGGAAGGTCGATACGGCGGCTCTTGGAAAGTATGCTCTTTATGTGAGAGAAGGTCTCGAAACCGACTTTGCCGTGATAAGCGCCCATGCCGCTGAAACCGACGCCGCCGAAAGGCAGCTCGTTCGTGGCGAGATGGATGACGACGTCGTTCATGCAGCCGCCGCCGTAAGAACAGCGCAGGGCGACTTCGCGCATGCGCTTTTTATCGCTCGTGAAAAGGTAGAGCGCGAGGGGCGACGGGAGCGGAGCGAGCTCGGCAAAGACGTCCTCGAAGCGGTCGAAGGTAAGCACGGGCAGGACGGGTCCGAAGATCTCCTCCCCCATCACCGCGTCGGCGCGGGTCACGCCGTCCATCACCGTCGGCTCTATCCTCAGGCTGCCGCGGTCATATCCGCCGCCCGCGATCACCTTCGCGGGGTCGATGAGAGAAAGCAGGCGGTCGAAATGCTTTTCGTTCACTATCCTACCGTAAGCGGGGTCGGAAAGCGCGTCGGGATATTGCAAAGATATCTGACGGCGCAGTTCGGAGATGAGCTCCTCTTTGACGGACGAGGCGCACAGTATGTAATCGGGCGCGACGCACGTCTGCCCGCAGTTGAGGTACTTGCCGAAGACTATGCGCTTCGCCGCGAGTTTCACGTCCGCCGTTTCGTCCACTATACACGGGCTCTTGCCGCCGAGCTCGAGCACCGCGGGCGTGAGGTTTTCCGCAGCGCGGCGGAGCACTTCGCGCCCCACCGTCGTGCTGCCCGTAAAGAAGATGAGGTCGAACTTTTTATCGAGCAGCGCGGAGTTCTCCTTCCTGCCGCCCGTTATCACGGCGACGTGCTCGGGGCGGAACGCTTCGCCGATGAGCATATCCAGCACGGCGCTCGTCGCGGGTGAGTAAGCGCTCGGTTTGACGACCGCGGTATTGCCCGCGGCGATCGCGTCGACGAGCGGCTCGAGCGTGAGCAGTACGGGGTAGTTCCACGGGCTCATTATGAGCACGTTGCCGTACGGCACGGGCACGCGCAGGCTCTTCGACGGGAATTGCGACAGCGGCGTATGCACTTTGCGCGGCTTTGCGAATCTCTTCAGATTTTTGAGCATATAACGCACTTCCGAAAGCACGAGCCCCGTTTCGCACATATAGCTCTCGAAAGGCGGTTTGCCGAGATCGGCGGTAAGCGCCGCCGCGATATCCTTTTCGTGCGCTTCCACCGCCGCGCGCAGGCGAAGAAGAGCCTCCCTCCTCGCTTCGAGCGGCAAGGTCGCTCCGCTCGCGAAATACTCCCGCTGACGGGATACGATATCGTCTATGTTTTCAGCAGTCATTGTTCTTCCTCCTTGCCGGATGATCGTTTTGCTTTTCTGCCGGATACTTTATAATAAAATTTCTCCAACTCCCGGGCGTTCATCTCCACGGGCACGGGATAAAGCGGGTTCGCTTCCCTGTCCGCGTGCTTCGCCATTACGGGGATATCCTTTTCTTCTATGCCGTCCAACACGGCGGGGATATGCATACGACGGTTCAGCTCTCTTATCGCGGCGATAAATTTTTCCGCTCCGGCTTTATGAGAGTCGCTTTCCGACGCCACTCCCGCCGCGACGCCGAGACGGTGCAGTTTTTTGTGCGCCGCTTTGCCGTAATCCTCGAGAACGACGGGCAGGAGCACGGAATTCGCCAGCCCGTGCGGGATGTTGTACTGCCCGCCGAGCGAGTGCGCAACCGCGTGGATATAGCCGACGTAAGACTTTGAAAAGGCTATGCCCGCGTTGTACGCCGCTTCCAGCATGTTCGCACGCGCCTCGGCGTCGTGACCGTCGTCGTACGCCCGCACGATATTCGCGAATATGAGCTCCGTCGCGTGCAGGGCGCGGCGGCGCGTTTCCTTGGTCGTCGATCTGCCTATGTACGCTTCCACCGCGTGCGTGAGCGCGTCCATCCCCGTAGTCGCGGTCAGGTGCGGCGGCAGCGAATACGTCACCGACGGGTCGAGCACCGCATAGCGCGGTATGAGCGTGAAGTCGTTCATCGTGTACTTGTACTTTTTGTCGCTGTCCGTTATCACCGCGGCGAGAGTCACCTCGCTGCCCGTACCCGCCGTCGTGGGCACCGCTATGAGCAGCGGTATTCTTCTCAGCACCCGCAGCACGCCTTTCAGTTCGTTCAGCCGCTTTTCGGGATACGCGATCCGCGCTCCCAGCGCCTTGGCGCAGTCCATAGACGAGCCGCCGCCGAACGCTATGATACACCCGCAACCCTCTTTGAGGTATATCTCCCTCGCCTCGGCGACGTTGGCGACCGTGGGGTTCGCCCGCGTGCCGTCGTATACCGCGCATTTTATGTCCGCGCCCGCCAGCGCCTCTTCGAGCGGCTTTGTCGCGCCCGAGTCGTGCAGCCACTTATCCGTGACCAGCATCGCGCAATGTATATGCTTTTCGGTAAGGAGCGAAGCTATATCCTTTACGCCGGTCAGCTTTTCGGGCTCGCGGTAAGGCAGCAGAGGCAGCGCCAGGCGGAACGCCGCCTGAAAGATACGGCAAAAGATCGTGCGGAATATATTCACCTTTTTTCCTCCGAGTCCTTTTCGTACCCCGCGCATATCGCGCGCAGATTATCGCATATCCTGCCGAGAGCGCGATACATCGCCGCGCGCTCCTCTTCCGTCAGCCCCTCGCTCGCGCGCTCCAAAATACCGTCTACCTTGGCGGCTATGCGCTCGCCCACGAGCTTCCCTTTTTCGGTGAGCGCGAGCGGGCTCTGGTAACGCTTGTGCGCGCTGTCCGGACAGGTCAGATAGCCGCCGTCCTCCAGGTACTTCACCGCGCGCGAAACGTTCGCCTTGTCCTCGCCGCTCTCGCCCGCCAGCTCTTTGGCTGTCAGCTCCCGCCGCTTGTAAAGATAGTACAGGCAGTTCACGTGCGAGCCGCGCAGCGCGAACTCCTGCATCTCCTCCGCCTTTATCCTGTAAATGCACCGCCCTATCTCCGCGATGAGCACGGTGAACATCTCGAATCTCTCGTCCATATATGCCTCCGCTGAACTTGTTGTAATCACAACAAGTATATTTTAATCGGAGCCGAACGGTTTGTCAAGCAATTTTCACGATTTTGTCAAGTGATCGTCACGATATCGTCACATTATTTATGTGAAATAACCGCGCCGAGCGATAAGACGCGGGCTACGCACCGTGAGCGCGTATGTCAGTACGTCGTTTTGGTGACGGAGGACACGCCCGTGGAGAAATTGGACGAGAACAGCTCGGCGGGGAGTTCGCCGCGCTCGGCGCACGAGCGGAAAATGCACGCGAGCTGCACCGTGCGTTCGACGGCGCGCGCGAAGAGGTCGTCGGCGCTGTCGCGGCGGACGAAAGAGGGGTCGAAGATATTATGCCACTGCTCGCGGCGCAGGTTGAGCACGCTTTTGTCGAAGTCTCGTTTTGCGAACAGCGCGCCGAGCAGCCTGAACGGTTTGACACCTATGCCGCCTATCGCGTCGGATATGCGGCGGCGCACTCCCGATCTGTCGTAAGTATTGCGCAGGAAGCGGTGCCAGCCGGCTATCGCGCGGCGGATATGCCGTTCGTCAGCGCTCATGCCGTATGCTCCGAACGCGGCGTTCATGACGCCCGTAACGGCGCGGGCGTTTATGTCCTCTTCCCCGTACGGCATGCGGTAGTCGTGCATGCGTATGCCGCGGGCGGAAAGGAAATAGGTGTCGAAGTCGCGCTCGACGCGCGTATGCCGGATATTGCGGTCCATCGCGCTGCCCTCGTCCGAAAGATAAAACACGAACGGGTGGAACACGGTATCCGCGGCGTAATGCGAAACGTAGCCGAGGGCGTAGCTCATCGCCTCGGGACGTTCGCGCACGAAGTCGAGCATTGCGGAGAACACGCGAAAGACGAACGTGCGGTGGAGCAGTTTGCCGGGATTGGAACCGCGCGTGCGTATAAAGCGGTAAAAGAACATGGGGTCGGGACCCTGCGCCCCGAAGAAATAATCCGCCGTGCGGGGCACCCCGCCGAGACGGCAAAGGGCGTCTTCCGCGATGAGCTGATGCGTATATGCGCTGGGCATGATTCCTGACGTGCCTCCGTTTTATATCGTTATATTATTATCCGCGAAGGGAGCGCGCATTATTCCGAAAATTTTGCGGTATGCGGACGCCCCGTGACGAAAAGCGCGGGGCGTTGTGTCGTTACTTCTTATCGTCGTTGCCTTTATCCGTGCCCGAGCCGCGTTTCGCGGGTGCGGGACGAACGGATATCTGCGTTTTGGAGACTGCGCGGGGCGGAGCGGGTCTGCCGCCGTCGTCGCCCTCCACCACTTCGCTGGCGTTGGCTTTCTTTTCGCGGTACTCGGCGAGGACGCGTTCTTCCTCGGCTCGCTGTTCTTCCTCGCGCGCCGCCGCCACTTCCACGGGCTGCGGAGCGATCTCTATCTTGTTTATCACGGAAGCCAGCACGGACACCACGCCGTAAGCCGAGAGCACTACGGTGGAGATATACAAGCCGTCCTGCAGCGAGATGATCATGCTGCCGCCGCCGTCGCGGTAGACGATACCGAACAGCCAATACAACACGAACGTCCCGAGCACGCAGCATGCGAGCGTCACCACCACGAGCACGACGCGGTAAGCGTTATACGGGCGACAGAGGCGGAGCAGCACCATATACCCCGTATAAGTGAGCGTTATCGTGACCATCGTCTTGAACACCTGGTCGCCGACCGCCGAAGGATGGGCTATCGCGCAGTACACATACACCGCCATGACCGCCGCCGTGAGCGTGAGCCCGCCCGGAGACGCGTTTTTGAGCATGTTGGCGAGGAACTTGCCGTGCACCCTGTCCTTATTCACCTGCAAGGCGAGGAAGAGCGAAGGCACCGCCGTGATGAACAGCTCGTACATCAGCGTCTGTTCCGTCGTGAAGAAATACGGTTGCTTGATGATGAGCGCGATCACCGAAAGTAGCACGGTCATGATCGTCTTCATAAGATACAGCGACGAGGCTTTCGCGATATTGTTTATGACCCTTCTGCCTTCCACGACAACGTCCGGCATGGAGGAGAAGTTATTGTCCATGAGCACGAGGTGAGCGACGTTCCTTGCGGCTTCCGCGCCGTTCGCGATGGAGAGCGCGCAGTCCGCCTGGCGCATGGCGAGTATGTCGTTCACGCCGTCCCCCGTCATCGCCACGGTATGACCTTTGGCTTTGAGGCTGCGCACGAGTATGCTCTTCTGCTCGGGAGTCACTCTGCCGAACACCGTATAGCGCCCCGCGGCTTCCATGACTTCCTGATTGCTCAGCCCTTCGAGGGAGATATATTTGTCCGCGTCTTCCACGCCCACGCGTTTCGCGACTTCCGCGACGGTCACGGGGTTGTCGCCCGAAATGACTTTGACCGCCACGTCGTTTTCCCTGAACCACTTGATGGTGTCCGCCGCGTCCTCGCGGATGTGATCCTCGATGACGATAAGGCATATCGGGCGGCGCACGCCGGGCAGCCTGCCGTTCCTGATCTCCGCGGGAGAGTGCGCGAGGCACATCACGCGGTAGCCCTGGCTGGCGTTGTCGTCCACGAGCTTGCGTATGCGCACGCCCATTTCGCCGAGCACGAACTCGGGCGCGCCCAGCATGTATGTGCCCATATCCTCGAAGGTGACCGCGCTCAGCTTGCGGTCGGACGAGAAAGGCAGCACGGTGACGGGACGGAATTTGAGGTTATAACCGAACTTGTCGGCAAGGGCGATCGCCGTCTGGTTGTTGTCCTCGGTGGCGCTCAGCATGGAGCCGATGATGTCCCCTATGCCGAAGCCGCCGTCGCCGCCCTTGATCTCTATCACTTTTTTGACGCTCATAGAGCCGTCCGTTATCGTGCCCGTTTTATCCAGGCACAGTACGTCCACGCGCGCGAGCATCTCTATGCAATACATGTTTTTGACCATTGCGCGGCGTTTGACGAGGCGGAGCATGCTCGCGGCGAGCGCTACGCTCGTGAGCAAAAACATGCCCGAGGGGATCATGCCGATGATCGCGCCGCTCACCGTGGTTATGACTTCGTAGAACAGATGCCCCTGACCGCGCCCCCACAGGTCGGTGGATATGGCGGTTCCCACCTGCGGCTCGTATATCGCGTAAGTGCGGATGAACATCACGATCGCGATGGGGATCATGAGCACGGATACGACCTTTATTATAAGGTTGATGGAGCGGTTGAGCTCGCTTTTCGTTTTTTTGTACTTCTTCGCGTAAGAGGTGAGCGTTTCGATGTAATTCTCGTCGCCTATCTTGTTCACGCGCGCGCGGCAACTGCCGCTCGTCACGTACGAACCCGAGTACAGCATATCCCCCGCTTTCTTGTGCACGGGAACGCTCTCGCCCGTAAGCATGGATTCGTTGACGTCGCATTCGCCCGTAAGGACTATGCTGTCCGCGCATATCTGCTTGCCCGTTTCGAGAAGTATGACATCGTCGAGCACCACATCGTGCACGCCCACGGCTTTCACTTCCCCGCCACGCACCACTATGGCGGAGGGCGCCGTCACCAGCCGCAGTTTGTCTATCGCCATCTTCGCCTTGACTTCCTGTATGATGCCGATGACGGTATTGACGAGTATGATGACCGCGAAAAGGAATTTGCTCCAATCCGAAGCGATATCCACTACGAGCACCATCGCTATGAACACGATGAGCACAACAAGGTTTATATAAGTACACACGTTGGAGACGATTATCCGCCAATATGGCGTGCTGCCCCCCTTGCTCGTGATATTGAGGTAGCCGCCCTCGGTGCGCTCGCGCACCTGCTCCGCGGTCAGCCCCGTATCGGGCGACGGCTCGTAACGCTCCGCCCCCTCCGAGCTCACGCTCTTCGACTTGCCGAAAACCCGACGTTTCTTTTTCGCGGATTCGTAGTCGAGAAGATCTATTGTCGACATGCTCTTGCTGCCGTTTGTATCCGTACTTGCCATGGGATAATTATACTACATGCCCGAAGGGTTGTCAATCTCTTTTATCCTTGCGCACCGCTAACGCTCGGCTCCCGCCGTGCGCTCTTATTCCGAAAAATTTTTTAAGAAAATTTCGAACTGAAATTTTCATAAAAATATTTTTCGTCATAACAGACGAAAACGCTGCCGCCTTTTCGGTCTATAACCGCGTTCTCGGGGTGCCGCGGGATCACCCAGACGGCACCCGACCGCGGCACTTGCGTGCCGCTCCGAGAACCGCGGTTCTATCCTCGAAAATACGGCGCATTTTCTGCGAATTCTGTGATTGTTTCTCCGTCGGTTTCCCGCAAAAAGAGGACGCGCACGTCGGCGACGTCGCGCGAGGATATTTTTAAATTCACGAGCGATAAGCGAGTCTGAAACGCTGCCCCCTGAGGCAGGGGGAAGTGCCCCGTAT
>DXHS01000062.1 GCA_019113275.1 Candidatus Protoclostridium stercorigallinarum | reverse complement strand
AACGCGAGCCCGCCTGTGGGCGAGAGCGGCTCGTCGCAGGTGTGGATAACGTTGGTGTCCGTTATCTCGGCGTTCGCGAAGTTCTCCGCGAGCGTCCTGCCGTTTATCGTGGGAGCGTCGCCGTCGATGAGACCCTTGCCTGCGAGCTCTTTGAGCACCGCGGGGATACCGCCCGCCTTACCGAGCGCATCCATGTCGTATTCGGAAGCGGGGGAGAGTTTGCAGAGATTGGGAGTCTTTTCGGCGGCTTCGCGGAACATGTCGTAAGTCAGATCTATGCCGCATTCGTTCGCTATCGCGATGAGGTGGAGCACGCTGTTGGTGGACGCGCCTATCGCGTTATCGCAGGCGACGGCGTTGAGGAACGCGCGCTTGGTGAGTATCATGCGCGGGGTCACGTCGTCGGCGACCGCCTTCATGACGACTTTGCCCGCTTCCTTTGCGAGGCGCAGGCGTTCCGCGCTCGTCGCGAGCACGGTGCCGTTGCCGGGGAGCGCTATACCGAGCGTCTCCATAAGGCAGTTCATCGAGTTGGCGGTGTACATGCCGCAGCAGGAGCCGCAGCCCGGGCATGCGCTGTTTTCCAGGCATGCGAGGTCGGACATGGACATCTTGCCCGCCTGCGTGGCGCCCACGGCTTCGAACATCGCCGAAAGCGATACCTTGCGCCCTTTGAACACGCCCGACTCCATCGGTCCGCCAGAAACGAGCACCGTGGGGATATTGACGCGTACCGCTCCCATCACCATGCCGGGAACGATCTTGTCGCAGTTGGGGATGAGCACCGCGCCGTCGAAAGCGTGACCTATGAGCATCGCTTCCACGCTGTCCGCGATGAGCTCGCGGGAGGGGAGCGAGTACTTCATGCCCGAGTGTCCCATGGATATGCCGTCGCATATTCCGATGGAAGGCACGACGAAGGGCGTGCCGCCCGCCGCGTAGATGCCCGCTTTCACGGCTTCGGCTATGCGGTCGAGGTGCATGTGCCCGGGCACTATGTCGCTCTTGGCGGAGATGACGGCGATGAGCGGCTTGCTCAGTTCCTCGTCCGTCATGCCGAGCGCCTTATACAGCGAACGCTGAGGCGCCTTCTCTATACCTTGCGTAAGATTCTTTCCCATGATCGTATCCTCTCTTTATCCGCGCGTCGCGCGGCGTCCGTAAGAAATTATTCTGCCATAAATTATACACCCCGTGCGCCGATATCGTCAAGGCATTTGGGGCGGGTAAGAAAATTTTATGCTCCGAACGCCTCTGACTCGCATAAAAAAGCATATTTTTCTTGACAAGAAAGCCCTGCGGGGGATATTATTTATAATGTATGGGAATGTCCTGCGACAATAAAGGCGGAGGCGCGGAACTGCGCTTCGAGGATATAAGCAAGAATTTCGGCGGAAAGGCGGCTCTTTCCGGCGTGACTTTCACGTTGCCCGCAGGTTCGTTCGCGGCGCTGATCGGCGAGTCGGGTTGCGGCAAGACCACGCTTCTCCGCGTCGCCGCGGGATTCGAGAAGCCGGACGGCGGCAGAGTGTATATAGGCGGGCGGGACGTCACCGATCTCCCTCCGGGCGAGCGCCGCTGCGGCACGGTGTTCCAGGACTTTGCGCTTTTCCCTCATATGTCCGCCGCGGGAAACATAGCTTTCGTCCTGCGGGCGAGGAAGCGCCCGAGGGCGGACGGCAGGCTTCGCCGCATGAGCGCGAAAGAGGCGCGGGCGGAAGCGGAAAAGCTGCTCGACTATCTCGGTCTCGGCGGCATGGCTCCGCGCAAAGCGTCCACGCTGTCTGGCGGAGAGAAACAGCGGGTCGCGATAGCCCGCGCCGTGGCGACGGGCGCGGACGTGCTGCTCCTCGACGAACCCACGAGCGCGCTCGACGGCATGAGCAGGCTGCGTTTCCGCTCATGGCTCGCCGAGCTGCGGGCTAAAACGGGCGTGACCGTGCTCTGCGTCACGCACGACCGCGAAGAAGCGATGGCTTCGGGCGGTACGGTGTGCGTGATGAGCGAAGGTCGGCTGCTCAGGACGGGCAGCGCCGAAGAGGTGTACTGCGATCCCCGCAGCGAGGAAGCGGCACGGCTCACCGGACCTTGCGGCGTGCTTCGCGGCGCTGTGCGCGGCGGAAGAGCTGTGTTTCCCGGCGGCCCCGAAGCGGCGTGCGACGGCGAGGAGGGAAGCGCGGCGGAAGCTTACGTGCGCCCCGAGAACGTCGCGATCGGGAGAGACAAGGATGCGGGCGAGTATAAGGGGGTCGTGACCGCGTGCGCGTTCTCGGGCGGCGGATACGCCGTTACGGTAAACGCGCTTTGCGGCAGGCTGGAAGCCCGGTCGGACGTGCCTTATACCGAGGGCGAAGAGATATATTTCGGCATAAAAGACTTAAAGGCGGTGAGCGTTAATTGAGCGACATAATGTACGACGGCATAGTTATAGGCGCGGGGCACGCGGGCATAGAAACGGCGCTCGCTCTCGCACGCACGGGTTTCCGCACGCTCGTGCTCTCCGTTTCACTGGACAACGTGGGCTGGCTCGCGTGCAATCCGTCGATAGGCGGTACGGCGAAGGGTCATCTCGTGCGCGAGATAGACGCTCTCGGCGGCGAGATGGGCGTGGCTGCGGATAAGTGCCTGACCTGTCTGCGCATGCTCAACTCGTCCAAAGGTCCCGCGGTGCGCAGCCTGCGCGCGCAGGTGGACAAGTACGCGTATCATAAGTATATGAAAGGCGTGCTGGAAAACGAGAAGAACGTCACGCTCCGCCAGGGCGAAGCCGTGGAGCTGCTCACCGAGGGCGAAGAAGTGACGGGCGTTAAGACCGCTTTCGGGCTGACGTACCGCGCAAACGTCGTCATCGTCTGCTCGGGCGTGTATCTCGGCAGCGATATCATCGTGGGAAGTACGGTGCTGCCACAGGGGCCTGCGGGCTTCCCGCGCGCGAACGGGCTGACGGAAAGCCTGCTCTCACTCGGCATAGAGGTGCGCCGCTTCAAAACGGGCACGCCCGCGCGCGTGCATAAGGACAGCGTGGATCTGGACAAACTCACGGTGCAGCGCGGCGAAGAGGGACTGTACTCGTTTTCCGCGCTGTCGAAAAAGGTGAAAGCGACTGCGGAGACCTGCTGGCTGGGTTACACGAACGAGCATACGCACGAGATAATAAGAAACAACCTGCACCTCGCGCCCAAGTATAACGGACTTATAAAAGGCACGGGACCGCGTTACTGTCCGAGCATAGAGGACAAGATCGTGCGCTTCCCGGACAAAGAACGCCATTCCTTTTTCCTCGAACCCGAGGGGGACGGCACGAAGGAGATGTATGTGCAGGGCATGAGCACGGGACTTCCCGCCGCCGTGCAGCTGGAGATGTACCGCTCCATAGAGGGGTTCGAACATGCGGAGATCATGCGCGACGCTTACGCGATAGAGTACGACTGTATAAATTCCCTCGAGCTGCTGCCCACGTTGGAGCATAAGAGATACAAGGGGCTGTATTTTGCGGGACAGGTCAACGGCACGAGCGGCTACGAGGAAGCGGCGGCGCAGGGGCTCGTCGCGGGGCTTAACGCTTCGCTTGCCATGCGCGGTCAGCCGCCTCTCGCGCTCCGCCGCGACAATTCGTATATAGGCGTGATGATAGACGACCTCGTGACCACGGGTACGGACGAGCCTTACCGCATGATGACGGGGCGCGCGGAATACCGCCTCTGCCTGCGGCAGGACAACGCGGATACTCGCCTCACTCCCGAAGGTTACCGTGCGGGGCTGGCGGGAGAGAAGCGCATGCGGTTGCTCAGAAAGAAGCGCGCGGCGCTGGAAAAGGGCAGGGCGCTCCTCGGCGTCACCGTTCCCAAAGAGGAAACGGAGGGCATATTCGCCGAAACGGGGATGCCTGTGCCCGCGTCCGGCATCACTTACGGCGGGCTCATGCGCCGCCCCGAAGTGTCGGCGGACATGATAAAACGCCATTGCTCCGCGCTGAGCTTCCTTTCGCCGTCCGAAGCGGAGGAGCTGTTCACCGATGTGCGCTACGAGGGATATCTCGCGCGGCAGGAAAAAGCGAGAGAGGAAAGCGTCAGACTGGAAAACATGCGCATCCCAGGCGATACGGATTACATGAGCATGCACGGTCTGCGCCGCGAAGCCGCGGAGAAGCTGGATAAAGTGCGCCCTATGACGGTGGGACAGGCTTCGCGCATACCCGGGGTGAACCCCGCGGACATCAACGTGCTCATCATCAAGCTGAAAGCGGCGGCGAAAAAAGAGAACGACTGATTTGCCCGCAACGGATTGACAGACGCGGGCGCGATATGATAAAATAACTATGGAGGCGATCCGATGAAGATAGGTATACTGACGAGCGGCGGCGACTGCGCGGGACTCAACGCGGTCATACGCGCGATAGGTCTGTATTGTTTCGAAAATATCCCCGGCGTAGAGATCGTGGGCATACCCGACGGTTACGGCGGGCTCATCCGCGGCGACAGTTTCCGCATGAGCGAGAGCGACCTCGGTGACATACTCGATCGCGGTGGTACGGTGCTCGGCACTTCCCGCCAGCCGTTCAAGCGCATGACGGTGGAGGAGAACGGCGAATCCCGCCTCGAAAGGATGTGCGAGAACTATAAGAAGATGGGGCTGGACTGCCTGTTCACGCTCGGCGGCGCGGGCACGCACAAGACGGCGGCGCTTCTCAGTTTCGAGGGCTGCAACGTCATCGGTCTGCCCAAGACGATAGACAACGACATCTACGGCACCGACGTGACTTTCGGGTTCCAGACCGCCGTCGAGGTGGTCACCGACAGCCTCGACCGCATAAAGACGACGGTCGCGAGCCACCGCCGCACCATGCTCGTGGAGATCATGGGCAATAAAGCGGGCTGGCTCACGCTGCATTCAGGTATCGCCGCGGGCGCGGATATGATCCTCATCCCCGAAATGCCGATAGACGTGGACGCGGTGTGCGAGTTCGTTTCGTCCGGCCGCCGCGACAAGCCTTACAATATCATCGCCGTCGCGGAAGGCGCGATCCTCGCGAGCGAAGCCGCGTACAAGAAGTCTGAGAGGGCTTTCGCCCGCGCTTACATGGGCGAGACCACGATAACCCGTCACCTTGCAGAAGTCATCGGCGAAAAAACGGGTACGGAAACGAGATATACGGTGCTCGGTTATCTGCAGCGCGGCGGCACGCCCTGCGCTTACGACAGACTGCTCTGCACACGCCTCGGCGGGTTTGCGGCGAAGCTCGCGAAGGAAGGGCGTTTCGGCGTGACCGCGGCGGTAGTCGGCGGCAAGATAACCTTCAACGCGCTGTCCGACATCGCGGGCAAGTACAAGCTCGTCGATCCCAAGGGTCCGGCGGTCGCCTGCGCGAAGAGTTTAGGCATAGGGTTCGGTACAAAATAATATATAGAACGGTGTTGGCCCGGCAAAGCGCTTCGGGCAAGGGAGGAAATTTATGAAGTATGCGGTAGCGGACATCAGTTCGAGCAGCCTTTCCGTGATAATCGCGGAAAAGACGGGTAACGTGACCGAGATCACGGGCAAAGAGAGGGAAAGCCTCAGCCTGCTGTATTACATGAACGGCAGCGATCTTTCCCGCCGCGGCACAGAGAAGCTCGTGACCGCGCTTTCGCAGATGAAGGCGCGACTGGCGGAAATGAACGTGGAGAAGTGCTGGCTGATAGCTACGGCGGCACTGCGCCACATAAACAACTTCGAAGAGGTGGCGGACGCGGTGCGCGCTTCCACGGGCATGGCTCTCAACCTCATCGACGGGGAGAGCGAAGCGTATTTCGATTACGTCGCAAACGCGTGCTATTCGAGCTGCGAGAGGGCGGTGCTCGTCGACCTCGGCGGCAAGAGCATGGAGATATGCGCTCTCGGCGAAAAGAAGGACATGACGTGCTTCGACTTCGGTCTGCTCGACCTTTACGAAAAGTTCGCGGATAAGATCCAGCCCGACGAGGACGAAGCCAAGGACATGGGCAAATACGTCAAGTCCCGTTTCGACAAAGCGGACCTTCCCGGCAAGGGCGTGTATTCGACGGTCATCCTCGTGGGTCAGACCTGCGGCGCGATATACGACATGTACGCGGATCTTACGGATATCGAGGACGGCGACGGAGCCAAGACTATGGAACGCAAAAAGTTCTCCAAACTCGTCAAACGTCTGGTCGGCGGGGCGGACAGGTCGCGGCTCATCCTCAAGACCGCGCCCGAAAAGACTCACGTCATCCTGCCCGCTGCGGTGGTGATAAAAAAGCTGCTCAAACGCTTCGACGCGTCCAACGTCATCGTCAGCGACCGCGGCGTCAAAGAGGGATATCTCTCCCTTGTGCTGGAAGGGCGGGAGAGCGGAGCTTATTACGATTTCGCCGCCGATTCTTCGGTAGGCGAGCCCCGCGCGCCCGAGACCGGAAAAGATAAGAAAAAGAAGGAGAGCGCGCCTCGCGCCCGCCGCCGCACGCCCGTGCGCCGCGACGAGAGCGCCGAGCCCGCATTGCCCCGCCGCCGCGGCAGACCGAGAAAAGCGGAAACGTCGGTCAAACAGGAGACCGCCCCCAAACGCCGCGGCAGACCGAGAAAGGCTCCCGCGCCCGCCGCGCAGCCTTCGCCCGAAACGGCGGAAGCCGTAGAACTCACCGACGAAGGCACCGCAGACTGACGACAATACCAAATAATAGTATCTGCGTGCATAAGTAACATTCAACAAAATGCGCAGCAAAATAGTATCTGTGCGCATAAGTAACAATCGCAGAATTCGTAGCTTTAGCCGCGAGATTTTCGGATGATAAGATGCGTTTATCGGAGCGAGCGAAGCGGAAGCGGTCGCCATAAGGTGACCCTATGGCGACCCGAAAACGCGTCTTATCGCCGAAAAGCCGCGCTTTTCGCGTCTGACCGAAGCGCGGCGCCCGCTGAACAAAATTCACCGAATTTTGTTCGGCCGACGCCGCGCAAGGAATAAGGAAAAGGGAACTTCCGGGCAAGATGTAACGGGAATAATTGTTCGGGAGACAAACGGAGTGAAAGACATTTTGGCAGACAAACTTAAAAAGAGATTCATTAACGGCGAGTGCATGAACCGCGAATACAGCTGGCTGCTGTTCGACCGCCGAGTGCTCGACCAGTCGCAGGATCCCACGAATCCGCTGCTGGAAAAGTGCAAATTTTTATCCATATTCGGGTCTAATCTCGACGAGTTCTTTATGGTGCGCGTGGGCAGTCTCGTCAACGAGAACGCTCACGACCCTCAGGCTAAGGACAACAAAACGGGCTTGACCGCAGCCAAGCAGCTCGAAGGCATAGCCGCTGCGGCGGCGAAACTGTACGCGGAGCGCGCCAAGTGCTATAACGCTCTGCGCCGCGAGCTTTCCTCCGCGGGGATCAAGATACTGCGCGAGAGCGAACTCACCCCGCGCCGCCGCGAGGAATGTCGCGAGATATTCTCCTCGCGCATACTTCCGCTGCTCTCCGTGATGGTGCTGGACGCCAAACACCCGCTCATGCAGTTCGAGAACATGAAGAGCTACATGCTCTACGACCTCAACCGCGACGGCAGGCGCATGATAGGAGTGTTGTCTTACAGCGGCGCGCTCGACAGGCTTTACCGCGTGGGCACGGGCGAAAAGGTGCGCCTTATCCCGATAGAGGAGCTCGTGCGCGCTTTCGGCGATATGGCTTTCATAGGCTACACCGCGGGGGACAAGATGATGATGCGCGTCACGCGCAACGCGGATTTCGACACGCACATCGACGACAGCGACGTAGAACGCGATTTCCCCGAGATCATGAGGCGCAAAGTTGAGTCGCGCGGCAAGATGAACGTCGTGCGGCTGGAAACGGATAAAGAGACGTCCCGACTTAAAGACTTCGTCGTCAAGCTGCTCAGGATAAAGCCGGAGTTCTGCTTCACGGACGAGCGGTTCTTCGATTACAAGTTCATGTTCAACCTCGGCAAGTTCCTGCCGCCCGAGCGCGCGGCGCAGCTCAAATACCCGCCTTTCAAAGGCGCGGTGCCCGAATACGTGCGCTCGTCGCCGTCGCTCATCGATACGGTCATGAAGCGCGATATGTTCCTTTCGTACCCTTACGACAGCATGTCGCCCGTCGTGGACCTTCTCGAGCAGTGCGCATCCGACGACCGCGTGATGAGCATATCCATCACGATATACCGCCTTGCGAGCCATTCGCGCATAGCCGATCTGCTCTGCCGCGCCAGCGAGAACGGCAAACAGGTGACCGTGGTCATAGAATTGCTTGCGCGTTTCGACGAGGAGAACAATATGTACTTCGCGTCCAAGCTGCAGGAAGCGGGCTGCACGATCATCTACGGCATGGAGAACTTCAAAGTCCATTCCAAGATAATCTCCGTCGTGCTCAAAGAGGGCGACGACATACGCTACATCACGCACCTCGGCACGGGCAACTATAACGAATCCACGAGCAAGCAGTATACGGACCTCAACATCGTCACGTCGGATACGACGATAGGCGAGGACGCGGTGGCGTTCTTCCGCAACATCGCGATATGCAATACCGATTTCGAGTATAAACGTCTGCTCGTCGCGCCCGAAACGCTCAAGGACGGGCTCATAAAATATATCGACCGCGAAACGGATAAAGCGCGCCGCGGCGGGGAAGGGCGTATCCTCGCCAAGATGAACAGTCTGACGGATAAGGACATCATGGATAAGTTCGTGGAAGCGAGCTGCGCGGGCGTGCGCATAGACCTCATCGTGCGCGGTATCTGCTGCCTTATCCCGGGTATCCCGGGCAAGACGGAAAACATGCGCGTGATAAGCATCGTAGGGCGTTTCCTCGAACACTCACGCGTATACTGCTTCGGCAGCGGCGACGACCGCGTCGTATATATCTCCAGCGCCGACCTCATGACGCGCAACACCGACAAACGCGTGGAGATAGCCGCCCCCGTCCTCGACGGCAAGATAGCCGACCGCATAGTCGGTATCCTCGAGCTCATGCTTTCGGATAACGTCAAAGCGCGCAAGCTCTGCCCGGACGGCAAGTACCGCCGGGTCGAGACCCTCGGCGATCCCGTAGACGCCCAGGCGAGACAAATATAATTTCCGAAAAATTTTTAAGGGGATTTCAATTTGAAATCCCCTTAAAATATTTTTCGTCATTATTGGCGCGAAAAGCGCGGCTTTTCGGGCGGTTAGCACCGCGGCTGACCGAGCTGTTGCGGTACGAAGCAAGCGTTTCCCATCGGAAGTCGGTCGGTTGCCGTCCGCGAGGACCGCGTTTTCGGGTCGCGGCAGGGTCACCTTGCCGCGACCGCTTCCGCTTCGCTCGCTCCGAGAAACGCGTCTTATCATCCGAAAATCTCGCGGTTTCGCTACGAATTCGGTTATACGTTACATATGCGCGCAGAGGCATTGGTGGTTGCTGCGGATTCTGCCGAACGGGGCATTTGCGCGCAGAGGCTTTGGTGGTTGCTGCGGATTCTGTTGAACGGAACGTATGCGTGCAGGGGTGGGGAAGAAGTCCCGCGCGCTTACGCGCTCCTACCCACCCATTTGATATATCCCGCGCGGGAGCGCGAACACCTCTTGAGCCTCGCCTAATGGTTAGGAGAGGAAGCTCGCGAAGCGAGCAGGTGAGGTTAAGAAAAGCAACATACATGTACGAGCATCATATCACACCATACCTATCACAAACATCCCTTAACCCCACCGCCTTGCGTTCGCATTCCGAGGAATGCTCTGCGCTTCGGCACCTCCCCTAACCAATTAGTGGAGGCATTATGGACTCGCTTTCGCTCATGCATTATTTATCCCGCGCGAAAGCGCGGACATTATTAAAGCCTTCTCTAATTGGTTAGAGAAGGTGGTGCGCCGCAGAAGCGCCG
This sequence comes from Candidatus Protoclostridium stercorigallinarum, assembly GCA_019113275.1. Classification (GTDB taxonomy): domain Bacteria; phylum Bacillota; class Clostridia; order Christensenellales; family Pumilibacteraceae; genus Protoclostridium; species Protoclostridium stercorigallinarum. The sequence continues at coordinate 142 of DXHS01000062.1, read as the reverse complement.
AAGGCGCGAACGGCGCACCGGATGAGTCAAGGAAGAAACGGAACAAATAAAGCCTGCCCGTCGGATACAAACTTTTGACTCACCCGGCTCGCAGCCGCACTAACGTGCTTCGTACTCGCCACCCTCTCTAACAATTCGAGAG
>DXHS01000061.1 GCA_019113275.1 Candidatus Protoclostridium stercorigallinarum | reverse complement strand
GTAAGTGTACGAGCTTGACCGTTATATCATGCTTATCCGCAGTACAGACTTCAACCCCTTCCGGCTCGCAGCCGCTGCCGCTTTATGCTCGCCACCTTCCCCTGCCTCAGGGGACGGCTTTCATAAGGTGTCCGCGCTTTCGCGCGGGATAAAATTTCACGAGCGAATGCGAGTCCGAAACAGCCCTCTCGAATTGTTAGAGAGGGTGGCGAGCACGAAGCACGTTAGTGCGGCTGCGAGCCGGGTGAGTCAAAAGTTTGTATCCGACGAAAAGGCAATGAGCAAAACTCATTGCCTTTTATAATACCACATATTCCCGTCACAACGCGTTCTTCTTCACCTTAAAATTCATCATTTCGGTGAAGAAGTATACTCCGGCGGCGAGGAGCATGACGCCGAACGGGAGAAGCTCGATGGTCGTCAGTTCGGCGAGTTTGCCGAAGAGGACGGGCGTGAATATCATGCCCGTGTAAGAAAACGCCATGGTCACGCCTATCACGGAACCCGAATATTTTTTGCCGAAATTGCCGGGCACGGAGTGAAGCAGGCTCGGGAACACGGGGGCGCAGCCGAGACCGACGAGCAAAAAACCGATAACGGAAAGCGCGAACGCGCCGACGAGCGCCGCGAAAGCTATGAGCGCCGCTCCGACGAGAACGGCGATGATACCCGTGCGTATCATGAGCTTGTCGCCCGCTCTGCCCGAGACGAAGCCGCTCGCTCCCCTGCCCACGGTAATGCCTATGTAAAACAGCGAGGCGAGGAACGCTGCGGTATCCGCGTCGAGCGACCACACTTCGGTAAAGTACGTGCTTGCCCAGACTATGGGGAGCTGCTCTATCGCAAAGTAAAGCATTGCCGCGATAAAGGCGAATACCGCGCCTTTGAGGCGGAACGTGCGGAGGGGCGACAACGCCTCTTCCCTCTCATCCTCGCCGACCGACGCGCCGTTTTCCGCCTTGCGCCAGCGCGGCACGGATATGAACATCACGAGCGTAAGGACTAACTGCACCGCCGCTATGATACGGTAACCGCCGTGCCAGCCGCCCGCGCCCGTGAGCGCGTAGCCCATGACATAAGGACCCGTCATCGCGCCAATACCCCAGCAGCAATGCAACCAGCTCATGTGCCGCGATGATAAGTGCTTAGCCACGAAATTGTTGAGCGACGTATCTATCGCGCCCGCGCCCAAGCCGTAAGGCACCGCGAACACGCAGAGTTGCCAAAACGACGTAGCGAACGAGAACGCAAGTATCGCCGCCGCGGTGAGCAGCACGCTTATCGCCGTTACGACGGGCGTGCCCATGACGCTCACGAGTTTGTTTGTCGATAGCGCCGAAACTATCGTCCCCGCGGATATTATCATCGTCACGATACCCGCAGACGATACCGACGCGCCTATATCCGCATGCATGACCGGCCATGCCGAGCCGAGCAGCGAATCGGGCAGTCCGAGGCTGATGAAAGCGAGATATATGACGGCTATCAAAAGACTGCTCATGTTATGTTTCCGTACTCCTTTTGCCCGCGGCGCGCGTCCTTATTCGCGGAGCGTTTGATCTCGCTGTGATAAAAATAATTGACGATGACGGGCGGAACGCCGAACGGGCGCGACATCGTATCGTCGTTGACCGCGTATTCCAGCCCGAGCGACGAAGCATAAGCGCGTATCTCTTCGTCAAGCCTACGCCAATAGTCCAGCCTGCCGCAGACGTAAATGTCACGGTAAAGCGGCACGAGGTGCGGGTATTTTTCCGCGATATACGCCGTTATACGCGGCTTGAACGTGCCGCGGAGATTGAGGTTTTCCAGCCAGATGAGATCGCATATATCCTTTGCCCGCTCCGCTATCGCCTTTACGTCGGTGATACCCGGGAATATGGGCGAGATGAAACATGTCGTGCGCACGCCCGCGTCGTGAAACGCCTTCATCGCTGCAAGGCGGCGTTCGATGGGCGCGGCGTTATCCATATCCGCGCGGAAAGCCTCGTCGAGCGTATTGACCGACCAGGACACTCGGGCGTCCGGGAAGGACTTTATGAGTTCGAGGTCGCGCAATACGAGGTCGGACTTCGTGGCTATCGAGAGCTTTGCCCCGCTGCCCGCCAGCTGCTCGAGCGCGGCGCGCGTGCGGCGGAACGCCTTTTCCGCCGGCTGGTAAGGGTCGGTCACCGAGCCGATGAATATCTCCTTGCCCGCGTACTTTTCGGGGCGGGATATCGGCTCCCAGGATCTGACGTCGAGGAACTCTCCCCACTCCTCGGTATGCCCCGTAAAGCGCTTCATGAAACACGCGTAGCAATACCTGCACGCGTGCTCGCAGCCCACATACGGGTTGAGCGAATAGTCGCACACCGGAAGGTCGGACTTCGTTACGATGTTCTTTGAGGTTATCTCTCTTACGGTCATTTCCATCTACCGAAGCGCAACTGCTTGTCAACGTCGGGAGCGTACTGCTCGAGCGCCCGTTCTTCGGGATCGGCATAGCCGATACATATGAACGCGGGCAGCCTGTATGTAGGCGGTACTTTGAGTTTGGCTTTGACGATATCGTGCTCCTTATCGAGCGGTATACGCATCGAGCATGACAGCCCTTCCGCTGCAGCCGCCAAAAGGATATTTTCTATAACGCACCATATCGTGGCAAACGGGTTCAGCGCGGAAATACCGTCTTCTCCCGCCTTTTTTGCCCTTTACACCGGGATGACGACGTACGGCGCGCTTTTGAGCATGGTGAACTGCCTCGGCACGGCATAGCCGTACATCTTCTGTCCGAGCGTGATCTCGTACGCCCGCGGCATGTTAAGGTACCTTTCGGCGTCGAACTTATCCGCGATCTTTTTCGCTTCGGAAAAAGCGAACTCCTTTTCCTCGTCCGTCCGCAGAACGATGTACTGCCAGCTGCGGTTGTGATCCCACGTGGGCGCTTTATTGCCAGCTTCCAATATCCTTTTTATGACGTCGAAACCTACGTCATTTTCAAGAAACTGCCTCGTCGTTCTTCTTTTGCCTACCGCGTCGTAAAATTCCATACATGTTGTCTCTTTTATGTCCCGCATATCATAACGGTGCGGCTTTCGCCGCACCGTTATGTCATTTGTTCAGTTCGTCTTTGAGAGCTTTGCCCGCTTTGAAAGACGGTACTTTGCACTCGGCGATCTCTATCTTCGCGCCCGTCGCGGGATTGACTCCCGTTTTAGCCGCGCGCACCTTCGCCTCGAAAGTGCCGAATCCCACGAGCTGTACTTTGTCGCCCTCTTCCATCGCCTTTTTTACCGTGCGCATGAATGCGTTGAGGAACTTTTCGGAATCCTTTTTGGAAAGTCCCGCGTCCTCAGCCACTTTGGCGATAAATTCGCTTTTGTTCATTTGTGCCTCCTTGTCACGTTGTTATTTTTCAGCCGACATGCGGCTTTTTTGACCGTTTATTTTACCGAAGTCCGCGTATGAGATCGTCCGGCACGGGATCCTTCGTGCAAAGCGCGCCGCTCACGGACAAGCGGAGCAGGCGCTCCTCGAAATCCATATCCGCGTCCTCGTCGTACTCTCCGCTGCCCGTACCGAGATACACCTCGGCGCCCAACGTACAGAGCATGCGCAGCGGCGGGATGCCGCAGCCGTTCCCCATACTGTCCGACGGAGTCAGCACGACTTTCGCGCCCGACTGTACTATGAGATCTATATCGTCCTTATCGAGATACACCGCACCCGCGATATACGTATTTTCTCCGAGAAGTCCGTACTTATGCGCAAGACCTATCGGCGTGACGCCGAACTTTTTGTCGCAGGTGCCCACCTCATCCAGAGTCAGGCAGCACGACGCGATAACGGGAACGCCGCGCAGGACGAGCTCTATCGCTTCGTCTATCGCCTCGTCGGACGAAAATACGGAAGGCAGATACACCCCGTCTCCGTTCAGGCGTTCGGCGCCGAACGGTACGAAATGCAGAATACGGTCGTCGGTCATGCGACCGTGCCCGACGTAGAATATCCTGTCGCAGTCCGAAGCTCCGCGCCTTGCAAGGATATGCGGATCGGACGAGAATGCGTTGATCTTCATAACTTCAGCTCGCGGATAAAGGCTTCGGTCTCCTCGCGCGTTTCGGGATTGCGGAGAGCGAAACTTATCGTCGCCTGCACCGCGCCCGCCTTGCTGCCCATATCGTAGCGGTGACCCTCGAAATCGTAGGCGCATACCCTGCCCTCGGCGCACATCATTTCGAGCGCGTCGGTGACCTGGAGCTCGCCCTTTTTGTCGGGGACGATCTTGCCTATCTTTTCGAAGATCGCGGGACTGAGGACATATCTGCCGAGAGCCGCGAACAGACTGGGAGCTTCCTCGGCGTTCGCGGGTTTTTCCACGAGCCCCTTGCACTCGAACGCTCTTTCGTTGCCGAAGAGGTTCTCGCCCAGCTTGGCGCTGCCGTAAAGATGTATCTTTTCGGGCGCGACCATCTGACCGCCGATGACCGCGTCGCAGCCCTTATCGAAAGCGGCTATGAGCTGTCCGGATACGGGGACGTCCGCTCTTACGAGGTCGTCTCCCGTCGAGAGCACGAACGGATCGTTGCCGACGAAATCCTTTGCTTTCATCAGAGCGTCCGCCATGCCCCTTGGGAATTTCTGCACGGCGAAGATGAAACGCGCGCCTCTGTTTATGCGGCGAAGCGCGGCTATGCCCTTTTCGTCGCCCTTTTTACGCAGCGTCTTTTCCAGCTTCCCTTTGGGAGAAAAATACCTTACTATCTCTTCCTTGCCCGGAGAAATGACTATACATATCTCGTTCACGCCGCTGTCTATCATCTCGTCCACTATGTATTGCAGGACGGGTGTGTCCACGACGGGCAGCATTTCCTTGGGCAGAGCTTTGGTCGCGGGCAAAAATCTCGTGCCCTGACCTCCGCAAAGTATGACTCCTTTCCTTACCATATCCTATCTCCCCCTTACGTATCAGGTATTATCCGTATACACGATACGGCGGCAGGTATCGCACCTGCACATTCCGTCCGTTTTCAGCTTGCCGATATTGCTCTGCGAAAGCTGCATGCCGCAATAGCAGGCGTAGTCGCTGCCGCTCGCGCGCGCTTTGACGAACACCGGAGGAGCTCCGTCCTTACGGAATTTCAGATACTGCTCCATGAGCTCCTTATCCTCGGCGTCGCGCAGCTCGCGCATGCGCTTTTTTATGCTTTCGCGCTTGGGCTGGATCTCGGCAAGCTGCTTTTCGAGCGCCGCCTTGACCTTGTCGAACTCCGCTTTGATGTTCTTCTTCTCGTGCTGCTGCTGAGTGCAGGTCACGAGAAGTTTCCTTATGCGGTCTATTTTGTTCGTCACTTTGTTCTTATAGCTGTCCAGCTTGGATTTCTCGGTCTCCATAGCAGGCAGGAGCGCGGCTTTCGCCTTGTCGTCCGCCGCGGCGGCAAATGCTTTTTCCAGCTCTTCTATGCGCTTTTCGGAAGCGCGGGCGTCCGCATGCACCTGTTCGATCTCTTTTGCGAGGCGTTCCGCTTCCTCCACGCTGGCGGCGAATTCCTTCTGCACGCCGTTGAATTCGTTCTTCACCGTATCGAGCTTTTTCTTATCCGAATTCTTATTGAATTCGATATCTATCTTTCTGAGCTCTATATCGAGTTCCTGGTATTCCAATATCTTTCCGAGATCTTTCATGCGTCCTCCTTGCATATGGGATCGCGTTCGCTTTCGCTCGCCTCGAAACGAGCGGCGACGCCGCGTTCGCCCGCGAGCCGTGCGAGCACCTCGCCCAGCCGTTTTATATATATTCTCTCCGCAGCGTAATGCTGCACGATCACTATGGGCGTGCCGCTTTCCGCTGCATATAACGCGACGTGATGAGGCACGTCTCCCGTTATGTAACAATCCGCTCCGCCTGCCGCCGCGGCTTCGAGGAATCCGATGTCCCCTCCGCCGCCGCAGAGCACGGCGACCGTTTTCACTTTCTTATCCGCGTCTCCCGCTACCGCCGCGCGGCTGTCGTTGAATACCGCAGCGCAACGCGCCGCAAGACGCGCCGCCGTCATGCTTTCCGCAAGCTCGCCCGTCCGTCCCACGGCGACGGTACCTTCCGTCAATAGCGGGCGGACATTGCTCAGCCCGAGCAGCTCGGCGGCATAGTCGTTTATACCGCCCTCGCAAAAATCCAGATTGGTATGCGCGCTGTATACGGAAACGCCGCGCTTTGCCGCGGCAAGTATCATCCTGCCCGTCGGCGTTTCGTCAGTCACTTTTTTGATGCCGCGGAATATCGCGGGGTGATGGGATATCACGAGGGAGTACCCTTTCTCCGCCGCCTCGGCTATTACTCTTTCGGTACAGTCGAGACAGAGCAACGCTCCCGCCGTATCCCCATTTTCGCTGCCGACGAGCAGCCCCACGCTGTCGTCGAAACCGGGTTCCGTTTCGCTCTCGGGCGCGAAAGCGCGCATGAGAGAAAGTATATCCGCTATCTTCGCCATCCGAGCACCTCCCGTATTTCCGCCGCTTCTTCCGCGGTTTTTTCGCCGCCGCCGAGAAGGGCGTCCAGCCGTTTTTCCAGCTTTTCCGCCAGCGCCTCTGTCGGCTGCGTATAAAACGCGCCGTACTTCAGCTGCATATCGGTAAGCGTCATGTTTCCTTTCTCCGCGGTCATAAGGTCGTAATACTTGCCCGCCGCTTTGAAGCACTCGTCGCGCGTGATCCGGTAGCCCTTGACCGTAAGCGCCGAACGCGCGCGCTCGGCATGGCTCTGCGGGGAAAGGAGAAGTTTTGCGTCTCCGTCGTAACGCGAGAGGATATCCTCTATCGTATGCCCGCCCATACCGCATATCATGATGAGGTCGGCGTCTTTCGCCTCGGGCGGGATCCCGTCGCACAGGACGTAGACCACTTTATCGCCGAAACGCGCAAGCGTGCGTTTAGCCTTATCCAGGCACTTTGACGCGATGTCGCTCACCACGGCTCTCTCGCACAGTCCGCGCACGAAAGCGAGCTCGGTAAGTTTGGCGTGATCGCAGCCCACTTCGGCGAGAGTATGTACGCGGGGCAGCACGCCTACTAACGTTTGGAATCTCAACTTTCCGAATAGTAGCTCTTCAGCCGTTTGCTGCGGGCGGGATTGCGCAGCTTGCGCAGCGCCTTCGCCTCTATCTGACGGATACGCTCACGCGTGACTCCGAAGCGCTTGCCCACCTCTTCCAGCGTGCGGGGATGAGAACCGTCTATCCCGTAGCGCAGACGAATGACCGCCTGCTCGCGCGGGGTGAGAGTTTCCAGCACGCTCATGAGCTCCTCTTTGAGCATCGTGGTCGTCGCCTGCTCCTGAGGGCTGGCGGCGTGGCTGTCTTCGAGGAAATCGCCGAGATGGCTGTCCTCTTCCTCGCCTATCGGCGTGTCGAGGGATACGGGATCCTGCGCTATCTTCTGTATCTCGCGCACTTTATCCTCGCTTATGCCCATCTCTTTGGCTATCTCGGTAGGCGTGGGATCGCGTCCCAGCTCCTGCACGAGGAAACGCGTGGTGCGCGTGAGCTTGTTTATCGTCTCCACCATATGGACGGGGATACGTATCGTGCGCGCCTGGTCGGCTATCGCACGCGTTATCGCCTGGCGTATCCACCACGTCGCATACGTCGAGAAACGGAAACCCTTGGTGTAATCGAACTTCTCGACCGCCTTCATAAGACCGAGGTTGCCTTCCTGGATAAGATCGAGGAACAGCATGCCCCTGCCCACATAACGCTTGGCTATGGATACGACGAGCCTGAGGTTGGCTTCGGAAAGACGGGCTTTCGCGTCCTCGTCGCCCTCCGCCATCTTCTGCGCCAGCTCCACTTCCTCGTTGCCCGAAAGAAGAGGCACCTTGCCTATGTCTTTAAGATATACCTTGACGGGATCGTCGGAGGATATCGCGGCGTCGCTTATCAGCTTGTCCAGCGATTCGTCCTTGACGATGTCTATCTTGGTGTCCTTGACTTCTATGTTGTTTTCTTCGAGTATGCGAAGGACTTCTTCGATCTCGCTGACGGTGGCGTCGCAGCCGATGGCTATCTTCTCACCCACCTCGTCGTAAGTGACGCTGCCGCGGTGTTTGCCGGCGGTGATGAGTTTTGCCACTTCTTTCTGTATCTTTTCGCTGAGCGGCTTGCGCTCTTCCGCAGGCTCCGCCTTTACCGTCGTTTTTTCTTCACTCATTTATCTGCCTCCGCTCTCTCTGAGCTTTTTGATCTGTTTTTTATATTCGCTGCACTGCTGCAGGTATTTTATATCCCTCGTCTCGTCGTATGCCGCGGCGAGCTCCGTGCATTTCTTTTCCAGCCGCGCTATCTTGAGCTTGCGCACGCAGGAGTCGTACACGCTCTTGTCGTCCATGCCCGTAAGATCGAACTCTATTATCTCGGGCAGCTTGCCGTGCACGCCATCGGGCATATCCGTATACAGCATCGCCGCCGTATCCTTTATGCCTTTGAGCCGGCTGTCCGTCACCGAATCCACGAGATTGCGCTCGAACCCGTCGGGAAATATCTCCGTAAGGTCCTCGGGATCGACGTACGGTCGCCCCGCGACGTAAGCCGCGAGAAGGAACGTCTCGCTTATATCCCTCGCCGGTTCCTTGGGCTTGACTTCGGGCGCCGCGGGTTTTTCGTCGCCCGTGAACACGTTCGCCTGAGCGCGCAGCACGCCGATATCGTAACCCGTCTCTTCCGCCACCGTCTGCAGATACTCTTCGCGCTCGACGGGATTTTCGAGCTGCTTTACGCACTTAACGGCTTCGGCGGCGTACTTGGTCTTGTCGTCGCGGTCGTTCATGTCGTAAGAGCGGCGGAGCATGTCCAGCTTATACGCGGTGAGCGGCATTGCCTCTTCGAGTATACGCTCGTAAGCCTCTCTGCCCATCTCGTTTATCACCTCGTCGGGGTCCTTGCCTTCGGGCATACGCGCGACTTTGACGGTGAGACCGTTCTCGCGCAGGATGTCCAGCCCGCGCATCGTCGCCTTCTGCCCCGCGGTGTCGCCGTCGTAGCTGATGATGACTTTGTCCGAATAATTTTTGAGCTGCTTCGCCTGCTGGTACGTCAGCGACGTGCCCATGCTCGCGACAGCGGTGTCGAACCCCGCCTTGTGCAGAGCGATGACATCCATGTACCCCTCGCACATGATGACGTAAGGCAGCGGTCCGGTGCGGCGCTTTTTTTTCAGCAGATTGAGCGCGTATACCGTCTTACTCTTATCGAAGATCTCCGTCTGCGTGGAATTGCGGTATTTGGCGGGGATGTCCTTGCGCAGCGCTCTGCCGCCGAACGCGACCACCTCGCCCGTATTGCTTATTATCGGGAAGATGAGCCGCCCGTGGAACACGTCGTACCACTTGTCCGCCGTGCGCTCGATGAGCCCCGCTTCCTTCATTTCCGCTTCCGTGTAGCCCTTGCCTTTGAGATAGTCTATGATCTCGGTGAAATCGAAGGAATATCCGAGACCGAATCTCGTGACTATATTTGGCGGCAAGAGCCGTTTTTCGATGTAGTCGCGTGCGATCTGCGCTCTCGGCGAGGAGAGATTCGCGTTGTAGTGCCGCGCAGCCTCGCGCATAAGCGAGTACAGCCGAAGCCGCTTTTCCTTATCCAATCCGCGGTGCTTGCTCCCCGAAAAGGAAGGGAGCTCCATGTGAGCCTCGTCGGCGAGCATCTTGATCGCATCTATCGTGTCGATATTCTCTATGTCGCGAAGGAAGGTTATCGCGTTGCCGCCTTTGCCGCAACCGAAACAATGGTAGAGCTGTTTCGCGGGATCGACGCTGAACGACGGCGTGCGCTCATTGTGAAAGGGACAGCACGCCTTGAAGCTGCTGCCTGCCCTTTTAAGCGTTACGTATCGCGATATCAATTTAACGATGTCGGTGCGTTCGAGCAGCCGATCGCAAAATTCACTGAAATCCATTGCGCCCCTCTTACAGCAATGCCCAGCCTTTGGGCACATATACCTTTTCGAACATCCTGACGAGGTAATTATCCGTCATCGTCGCTATGTAATCGCATACGCGGCGCTCCGGGATATCCGAAGCCTGCCGAAGATATTCGGGCACTTCCTCTTCGTGCGCGAGATAGTACTCGAACATGAAGAGCACTATATTGTCCACCTTACCCTCTTCCGCCTTCGCCACGGGAGAGAAGTAAACTTTCTCGAACATGAAATCTCGGAACTGCTCGGTGAGCTTTGCCGCACTCTCGCTCGGCGCGACGAAGTCCTTACCATAGCTGTTTTCTATTATGTCCGAGATCATGGAGTCTATCCGCTTGCCGTGGGTATCGCCGAAACCCTTTCGCACCGCCTCGGGCAGCTCGCCCGCTCCGAGCACGCCCGCGCGTATGGCGTCGTCCACGTCGTGATTGAGATAAGCTATCTGGTCGCTTATGCGGACGATCATGCCTTCGAGCGTGGCAGGCGTTCCCCGCCTGCTGTGATTGGCTATGCCGTCGCGGACCTCTTCGGTGAGGTTCATGTTCTCGAGTATATCGGCGACGCGCACGGACTGCGCTTCGTGGCGAAAACCGCCGAAGTCCTTCATGCGTGCGTCGAGAGCGCGTTCCCCGGCATGCCCGAAAGGCGTGTGCCCGAGGTCGTGACCTAAGCTGATCGCCTCGGTAAGATCCTCGTTCATGCGCAGGGCGCGGGCGATGGTGCGCGCTATCTGGCTGACTTCCAGCGTATGGGTGAGCCGCGTGCGGTAATGATCGCCCTCGGGAGACAGGAACACCTGAGTCTTGTGCTTTAAGCGGCGGAAAGCTTTGGAATGGATGATACGGTCGCGGTCGCGCTGGAAATCCGTCCTGATGAAACAGGGCGTTATCGGGAAGCGCCTTCCCTTCGTAAGAGCCGACTTCTGCGCGTACGGCGAGAGGAACTTATCCTCTATTTCGTAAACGACCTTTCTGTGATCCATATCCCCCGCTTTTGCCGACTTAACGTCGGACAATTTTTGTTGTAACTATAATATCAAATCACGGACGAACTGTCAAGTCAATACGCATAGGAAACCGCCGTCTTACGCAAAGAAAACGATAAAAAGCATAAGACGTCGGATCGTACCGACGCCCTATGCCCTTTTTGTTACGAAAGTACATAGCTTTGCCGCATTATTGTGCGGAACTTGTGCCCGAATACTTTTCTGGATGCTTCTTCTCATCCAACATCCTGATGACGATCCATGCGATAAGAGCTGCAACCGCAAGAGCAAGCACTATATTAACTACGATCTGTATTATCTGCCATGTGGATATACCGTATGTAACGGTACCGCCCGGAGCGACATCCTGCATGATAAGGCTGTTTGCATAGCTGTAGCATATATTGTGCACCGCTTCGCGGATAGCCCACTGCATGTGAGGGCTCGTCATATCTTTGAAATTATTGCGCGTATACCACAGCCAAAGATCGTTCCCCGCCTGGACTGCGGCATCCAATGTTCCGAAGTCTCCGCTTTCCATACTGTCGGATATTACCGTTCCGCGGAATCCCCACTCGCCGCGCAGAACGTCTTTAAGCAGTACGTAGTGTTCGCTCGCCCATAATGCTCCTATACAGTTCATCGAGCTCATAACTCCGAGAGTCGCGTTGATCTCCTTCGTTGCAGAGGTATACGTATCGTTCTGCTCGTCATGCTCAAGATATTTCAGCGTAGCTTTGGCTTCTTTGACGCATATCTCGAAAGGTCTGAGGTATATCTCGCGTATAGTCTGTTCGTTCGCCCACGTACATACGGCTTTACGGTTAAGCTCCTGATCGTTCAACGCGAAATGCTTTATGTATGTAACTACTCCGTAAGTTGCCGCCCCGCTTACGGTCTCTGCCGCCATCTTACCGGAAAGAAGAGGATCTTCGCTGTAATACTCATAATTTCTGCCGCTGAAAGGCGTTCTGTGGATATTCATCGACGGAGCGTACCATCCTACGCGCGTTTGAGTCAATGCTTCCGCACCAAGCGCTTCGCCCATCCTGCGCGCGAGGTCTTTGTTCCATGTGGAAGCGAGGATGATCTCTGCCTGATAAGCGTTGCACTGTCCGACCTTGCTCAAGCCCTGCGGTCCGTCGACATCCGTCGTAGCGGGCTTGCCGACGCTTTCAAGCTTACCGCTCGCATACGCTGCTTTACCTATGAGCGATTTAAGATCATCGGCGCCGTAATCGATCTGATCCAGGAGCTTATCCCACTTCGGATCGTCGTAATCAAGTCCCCTGAACTCGGAAAGCTTGAGTCCGTTATCCGCCTTAGAAACAGGCGCCGTCGTACCGTATTTCGCTTCCAGACGGTCTTTGTACGAAAGATCGCGATCGATCTGCCAGGAAGTAAATACGTCGTGTGCCGCCGAGGGCATTTCCTTGCCGCTGCTCGCCGTCGGGAATGTACCGTCAAGGTTTGCGCGCGTAAGATTCACACAATAGTCGTTCGTTTCATGACCTTCCGCATGCAGATCTTCGGCAGCTTCCATATAGCTGCTCACGTCGTCGAACTTATTCTCGGCAAGCACCGCATCCGAATCGCGTTTGCCAACAGCTTCCGCGTCTGCCGAAGTCGTCTCATCGGCGTAAACAAGAGTCTTCGATACCTCGATCGTATCACTGCCCCAACTGTTATGCGAATCTTTTCCGAGATATATCCCGTACTCGCCGGCTTCGAGAACGTACGAGCCGTTCTCCGAATAATAACCTTTATAGTCGTAAGACGCAAGCTCTTCCGCCGGGAACGTGATAGTAAATTCCGTTGTCTCGGGCGAAGACTGCGTCGCTTTGGCTACTTCGTATTTTCCGAATGCAACGAGATTTTTCGCCGCTTTTTCTATCCCGCTGCCGTCCGCATGATAAGGAGGAGCGGCATATATCTGCACGACTTCTTTTACATCGTACCGCTCCGACGCATTCGTTATTACGCCTTTGACCTCCACGGTACCCGCTTCGGGATCGTATGTCGCGGAAACAAGCTCCTGCGTGACTTTATCGTCGTCGTAATTCAGTCCGTATCCGAAGGGATAAACAACTTCCGCATCGTAATCGTAATCCTCAATGACCGCATCCGCAGTCTCGTAATAACGGTAACCTACATATATCCCCTCTTCATACTCGAGATACTTTATACCGTCATCTCCCGCATAAGTGAAATCGCCGAAATTAGCGAATGCGGGCGAGCTTTTGGCGTCCGCGGCATAGATATCCACGAGCTTTCCGGACGGATTGACTTCACCCGTAAGTATCTTAGCCATTGATTTGAAACCGCGGCTACCGACATTGGCTACCCATATTATGCCGTTGATTTCGGGATCGGCTTCAAGCTCACCGAGTTCAAGAGCGTTTGCGGTATTGAGCACGACGATAACCTTATCGCAATTATTTTTCGCGAATTCTATCGTCTGTTTTTCATAACGCGAAAGTTGAAGCTGGTGCGCGGTGCTGTCGTAATAGCCGGTAGTTTTAAGATCGCCGCCCTCACCGCCGTTCCTGCCGATAAATACGATACCTGTTTTATAGTCGCCTATATCCGAAGACTTGTATATAGACGGGTCGTACTCGGCTATAGGAGTAGTAGCGCCGTCGTAATCGCCTTTATCCTCATCGTCGGTCTCATAACCCGTTTCGGTGAGATATTTTTCGTCCGAGCCTTTCATCTCGTCGACTACCGTAGCATTGACGTCGAAATATTCCTGCATTACAGGTTCGAGCTTACTGAAATAATCTTCCACCTCTATCCTGCCTGAGCCCACTCCTCCGTATATCGGCGAGATATATCTGTAACCAAAAGGCGTCACTTTCTCTTTTTCGGAAAGCGGTAATGCTCCGTCATTCTTAAGAAGCACTATCCCCTCGTCGCATATTGCCTCGGTCACATCCGCAGCGGCGTCACGCGCCTGCAATTTTCCCGTACTGTCGTGAGTATATTTATCTTCGTAATACTTTGCGTCTACTCCTTCGGCTCCGCCCGATTGTTGAACTTCGCCTCTGCCGAGCACCCAATCGAACGTCTGCGCCCAATACGCGCAAAGAATATTGAAAACCACGATAAGTACGGCAAGCACGGCAACTATGGGGATAAGGATGAACCGAAATTTTTTATTGCTCATCTTAATCTTTTCCATAGGACACCGCCTTCTCACGCGATAGAAACTATCGTATCGCCATCTACCGTAGCTACCTGCTGTGCGACGGCTTCATCGGTGTTCATGAGATAAAGCCCGTTGAAATATTTCATGTCCGCATCCGACGCGGTAACGGCCACGGGATCCTTGCTGTCGTCGGTAGTCATCGAAAGCGGGAACCTGGACGGATAGAGCGCCGAGACATCAAACTGATAATATACGAGTTTGGTCGCCTCCGTGGGCACTTCGAGAGTCACTTTATCGCCGTCCTTGCTGCAAGCGCCCTTGAATTCGAAACGGAAAGCCATCTGATACGAAGTATACCAATACGCTTCGTCTATGAGTGAGGCATCCGTCTGCTCGCCGCCGTAGGAAGTTTTGACAAGCGTATACATATCGCCGTCCACGGTCAGCGATGTTTCCATTTTCTTTATGGACGTTCCGCTCACATAAGGAGCCTTATCCTCCTCGCTCATGCTGTCGGTGAGTTCCATCGTCGCAGTGTACTCGGAAACTCCGCACGCGGTCGCCGAAAAACAAACGACCATTGCAAGCAGGATCATACATGCCGTCGCAGCGATCCTTCCCATCATTTTGATCTTCTTCATGATAAATACTCCTTTTGCGATCATGCGATCGCAGTTATTTGATACTCGGAGTATATCATCGCAGACAAAGATCAATCAATATGTATTTCAAAAACTGCGGATATTATTGCAAGAATTGCTCAACGGGAAAATGATATCCAGCTGGAACATAGCGTCGGCTATCGTCACTTCCGCACTGCCTCCGTACTTTTCGGCTATGCGGCAAATGCTCTGCACGCCAAAGCCATGCACATCTTTGTCCGACTTCGTAGTTTCGGGCATACCGTTTTTTAAACGCAGCTGCCCGCTGAAAGCATTCTCTATGTGCAAATGCGCCATATCACCGCGCCGCTTGAGCGTAGTTGAGATAAAACGTTCTTCGACAGGACGCGTCACGAGATACTCGACGGCGTTTTCGTAAGCGTTTCCGAAAAGCGCGCACATATCGGTCTCGTTTACGTAAGACAATAATTTTCCGTCCGCGCTGCAAGTAAACTGTATCTTGTTTTCAGCGCAACGATATCCCATATCGGTGATTATCACATCAAGAAGCGCATTGCCGGTATCGACATGAGACTCATACTCGCTCAATGCTTTCTCCGTTTCCTCATCCGCCGACGCCGTCACGCGGAAACGCAGATCGTGGCTCTTTTGATTTATTATGCGGATATCCTGTTCAAACCGTTTATATTGCTTTTCATATCTGACGAACATATCTTCAAGAACTATATTTTTTGCCACGGCACGTATGCTTGTAACGAAATACATGAACAATATGAAAAAGAGAGAGCAATAAGTTATCTCAAAAATATATACGAGCACCACATACAAACTGTCACCGAGCGCTCTCACGCGCGGCGATATCACTCCGAACAAAAGATTCATAAACGCTATAAGAACGGGCAGGAATACCGTACGCCGAGGCATCGGCGTACGCAAAACGAATTCGAATACTTTATCACACGTAAGTCGCAAAACAATATATATGAGCACGGATAAAACCACAAAATATATCTGTTCCGCAACGGCGCTCAAAAATATCTCAGGCGCATCCGTCAACGAAAAGATGTATATGAGTAGTTCCACAGCTCGTTTTGCCGCAAGCAAAAATACCAATGCCGTAATGTGGCAAATAAACATATTCATTTTACGTACCCGGTAACAAAGCAGCACAATAAAATAAGGTAACACCAATATCACGGTATAAAAAACATAGTTTATCGAACTCTCCCATCCGAGTAACTTGTATATCGCGAACAGAAAAGAAACAGCGCAAAGCGCGGCAAGCCCGAATCCGAGTTTTACCGAATAATAATCGCTCTTTTCCATCCGGCGATAAAACAATGAAGCCAAAAACAATGTCACGAAGCCGTTGATGATGTATAAAACGGCAGCCCAGATATATGAAACGATCATTGTCACCTATCACACCCCTCCTCCGAAAAATTTCGCGAGACGTTGCATCACGTTTTTTTTGCACCCGCGGCTGGCAAGCAGGATATTCCCGTTTATGTCGAGTTCATTGCCGCGCAAACCGTTGACATAAGCAATATTTACGACGCACCCGCTGTTTATACGAACAAATTTATCTTTCGGCAAAAGAGACTCGACGTCTTTAAGCGTTCCCCACGAAAGCAATGTTTCTCCGGCATGGAAGTACAGCCTGTGACCTCTTGTTTCCACATAGGCGATGCGCGAAGGCGATACGTATTTTACGCCGTAATTCGTCTTGATCGCAATACTATCATCGGAACTTTTATCAAGTTTACGCAGGATCCGTTTCATCGTGGAAGAAAAACGCGCGTACAATACTGGTTTCAGCATAAAATCCGCCGCATCGAACTTATAGCCTTCGGCAGCGTAAGACGCCAATACCGTACAAAATACAAGAAAGACGTCGGAATCCATTTCACGCAATTTCTCGGCAGTTCTGAATCCGTCCATTATCGGCATATCTATATCCAAAAATATTATGTCATATAACGATCTGTAATTTTGCAGAAAATCGACGCCGTCGCAAAATTCGGTTATCGTGATCGCTTCGCAATCGTTTTCCGCAATAAAACGATCGAAATACGTTCTTAGAACCGCTACACTGTTCTTATCGTCATCCACTATCGCTATATTCATCCGTTTTCTCCCTTATGGCTGCCGCTTTCTTTTAATAATACAAAAAATGACCGATACTTTCAAACAGTTATTTCACGAACTGCAAGATTTATTGCATATTTTGCAACGCCTCTTCCCCATATGCGAAGCTCTATACCTATATCTATATACTAAGACTTAGCGGAACCGATCCATAGTACTTGCCGTACTTTAACTGTAAATATCGCACGTTTCGATACGACAAAGAGCCTATATCGTTAGCGCTCATCGTTCTCTGAGCCGATGTTTCCTTTTTTTGAGTGCGAATTTCACGTAACCTTCGCGGTCGGACGGAACGGAGACAAATCCGGGAATTGACTTCACGGAGCTTTCCCGAGGCAGATATATCGTTTCGAGATACGGCAGCTCTTCCCAGAACCGCAGCATACGCTTCGCCAATTCATACTCGCGCAGATCCTGCAAGCTGCGCAGCGGATGAAAGACGTTCAAAGCGGGTCTGCGCATCTCTTTTGCCGTCGCTTCCGCCGCGACAAACGGCTTGTCCGAATCCATTACGAGAGTCTTTATATACACCGTATCGGCATAACGCTCGTCGCGCTCCGCCATCGCCGCCTGCTCCACCCGTTTCTTTCGCGGCATATACGGAGCGCACATCACCGTCATGACCGTGGACGGAACACGAAGCTCGGAAAGCGACACACAGCCCGTATAATCGGTCAGGATCAGGGACGTAAGTCTGCGCGGCAGTGAAACGCTTTTCAGCTTACGGCAGCCGACAAACATATTCCCGTTATAATGCGTCCCGGTATAATCGAAGTCGTCGCATTCAAACACCACGCTCTCGAGGTCGGGGCAAAACGCGAACTCTTCCGTATCGGGATAGCGATACGAAGCAGGCAGAACGAGCGAGCGCAATCCTTTGCTCCCCGAAAGAATGCCGAGAGTACACTTCACCCCGTCCGGGAGCCGCATATCTTCCCGTATCTCGAAAGGAGCGTACCCATCCGTTACTTTTACGGAAGACGGGATATCAAATGCCGCGAAGCGCGAAAGCGTAAAATATCTGTCCCCGCACCTCAGCACGTCCGAAGAAAAAGTTATACGCTCGAGTTTCCATTCGTCGTCGCCGGACGCACCCATACCGAACAGGTAGGGCGAACAGCGCTTCACTCCGCCGAGATCCACATACTTCAGACCGTAACATTCGGCAAACGTATCGGCATATATCCTCTCCGTGCTTTGAGGCAATATCACCTTTTTGAGCGCTCTGCATTTATAAAACACATATCCGCTCGGCATGCTGCCGGCGTTCGTGAGCGGGCATAGCGTCGAATGCAAACGCGTGCCGAGAAGCCCGAGATTTTCTTCCGAAGAAGACAACGGCGTACCTATCTCTTTCAACGAATCGGGAAAAGCCACCGAACGCAACCGCCTGCAATTCGCAAACGCAAGCGCCGCGACGCGCGTTACGGGATATCTGACGCCTTCTATCTCAGTTTCCGCCGGAACTACTATCTCATCCACGTTAGAATCCTTTACGGACACTACCGTTGCTTCGCCGCCCGTCACGCGGTAACGCAATACGTCATCCCGTTTGAGCATGCGCACGGCGCGTATCTTTTCCGCGGCGCCTGCGTCTCCGCGGATATAAGTCACGGCATTATCGAACAAAATGCGGTAAAGTTTATAAGCCTCGGGCGAAAGCCTTCCCGAAAGTTTTTTAGCGGTCGCCGCGCCCGAAACGATGTTCCCCGTCTCATCCGTATCGTAATTGACGGTGCAATAGTGCTTGCGGCGATCATGTACTCTTTTGCATAATGCATAGAAGAACGGAGACAGCAGCGCCTCTTCGTTTATATACATCACTACGCCTATACAGTCGTATTCCTCCGTCTTTTCGAGTATATACTCTTCCCACGCCGTGCCGCCGTCCAGACGGCGGTCGTACCATATACGCAAATTGTCCGCAGAAAAACGCAGGATATCCGTCAGCGCCGCTTTGTACAGTCCGTCCGGGTAGTATACGAGATAATAGCCGTTGTCCGTATTCGGCTCGGGCAAAACGGAACGCACGATCTCGTCGCGCAGGCCGACGGATGACTCTATCGCATGAAGTTTGCTTTCTATATCGTCCATCGTCACTCCTTTATGAATTTACGGAATCCCGGTCTGTCGGTATCCGTTTCGCAAAACGGTGAGGAAAATCCGGGCATCGCGATCTCGTCCGCCACATAAAATGTTTTCGCGGAACGGAATACGTCGTCTATATGCGGCTCCTTCGTTTCCGCACCGATATCGTATGACCGCAAAAGCCCGATATCGTCCGTGCTCGAAAGGAACTCCTCGCTCGTTTTTTCCAGCGGCTCGATCGTCAGTTTTCGGCAGCATACAATGACCGATGATACGTTGCAGCCCGCGAACGCCGTAACGTTAAGCGCGGTTTGTTCCGCCGTAAGCGCTACCTCGCGCAAGGAAGTACATCCGGCGAAAGCAAAAATTCCCGCCGACAGTTTTTTGCAAGGCAGTTCCAAACGCACAAGCGACGTGCAATGCAAGAACGCGAAAGCGCATATATCCGTGCCGTCGCCCTCGAATACGCATTCTTCGAGCATTTTACAATCCGCGAAAGCGAACGGTCTTACCGTGCGTACATTTTTCGGCAACCGTATTTTCCGTAATGAGCCGCACCCGCAGAAAGCGTCGTCATCCACAGTGCGGCATGACTGCGGCAGCTCTATGCGCTCGAGCGAACGGCACATCGTAAACGCGCCGGACGTCGTCGTTTCGGGTAAGCCGACCACTTCGCGCAAGCCGACGCAGCCGCGAAAATCGGAAGACCACTCCGTTCGGGCATTTCCCGAAAGAAAAACTATGCGCTCCGGTCTGTCGAGCTCGGTAAGATCGTACTTGCATAAATTCACTCCCGCGGGAACTTCGAGCACGTAAAGACTGTCGCAGCCGAAAAAAGCGTCAAGAGAAATGCTCGCGTCGTCGCCAGGCTCGCCGAATGTCACGCGCTCGAGCGAAACGCAGTTATAAAACGATTGCGGGGCTACGGTCGTCCATCCGTCGGGCAGCGACACCTCTTTCAACTCGGTACAATTCGCAAAGCATCTTTCGTCCACTCCGATCACGGGTATCCTCTCCCCTCCGAGCTTAGCATAAGCGGGTATTTCCGCCTTTTTCAGGGAAACATCCGCAACGGAACGGGCAATAGCGTACTCGCCGTCGGCGCCCGTCCTGCCATATGTGAACAGTCTGGGCTTGGGCATGGACAAAAGCGCGGCGGCGATATCCGCGGCGGCGCTGCCGCGAAAAAACAAACGGGATCTGCCGCGGGCGGTCCCGAACAACCGCACGAAATATCCGCGCGCTTCTTCGTCCGGGACTTCGTCGAAAGTATCCGACGCGCCGTCGCCGCGCAGATCGACTACAGCGTAATGCTTTTTGTTCTTTATCGTCGCGTATATCTCTGCCCATACGGAAGTGGACAGGAGAGCCGCATCGCCCACGAAAAACAACACTCCTTTGCAATAATAAGAAGATATATGACGGCGCACATCGCGCAGCCAGCTTTTGCCCGTTTCCAATCCGCGGTCGTACCACAATTTGACATTCTCGCGCTGCAATGCGAGTATCGCCGGGAACACCGTTTTGTAATCGCGGTGAGAATAACTGACAAAATAATAACCGTCGCTCTGATCGGGATCGGGCATTATACCGAGATCCTGCACTTCGGACAACGACGAAGAATCTTCTATCAGTTTTATCTTTTCTTCGAGAGTATACGACATTTCCCCTCCTCGATAAAATTCAACTATATGTCAAACAAATTATAACAAAAACGGCGGCGTATGTCAATGCCGTCCGCGCGGTCGCCACGTTGCCCGTGCAGCAGAGATGCACGCCCCTGCAAACCGACAGGGCCTACCCGGATAAGGGTAAGCCCTGTTGTGTTGATGTTTGTTATGATCGTGAGTTACCGAGGGTTTTTGATGTTCGCCTGCGCTCGTTATCTTTTGCCCTGTGCGAGAAATTGCAGGTCTGGCAGTACGCCGTTATCGCAACACTATATCCCATATATTTTTCCGCCGTAGCAGTTGTATTCAATTTTAATTTTTTTAAGTTTTTCCCTTATCATTCTTTGGTTATATAAACACCCTTACCGTTAAATCCTGCCATTGATTCGGTCGTAGCATACCGTCTTTTTCCTTTCTATACGACCTTGCCCCTTTATAATCAATCGTAAACTCCCATACCAACTTTTTCATATCGTCAGGCTTGTCAATTAAGTCAAAATTCATATACCAATTAAAACACGTTTCCGTCA
>DXHS01000060.1 GCA_019113275.1 Candidatus Protoclostridium stercorigallinarum | reverse complement strand
TTTAATCTTGTTTTTGAGATCTTCGGCGAGCATTATTTATCCTTACCGCAGCATTCTTTATACTTCTTGGGTCTGCCGTCCGGCCAGCAAGCTCCGCAGGGGCAGGGATCGTTACGCGAGGGGATGTTGCCCTTGTGTATCGTATCGCGGGTGCGGGTGAACGTCTTGCCGTCGGCGGTGGTAGCCTGCACTTCCTCGCCCACCTGGGTACGGCGCCCGACCTTTTCGTCGCGCTTGATCTCCGAAATGTGCGTGAGGTTGCCGACTATGCGTTCCTGTATGCGTCCGATCATGCTGTTGAACATGTCGAAACCTTCTTTCTTATACACGGCGACGGGATCCTGCTGACCGTATGCGTAAAGCATGACGTTGCGGCGCAGTTCGTCCATGTCGTCGATATGCGCCGTCCACTGACCGTCGATGACGCGCAGGAAGAGGTTGCGTTCGAACTCGGCGAGGTTGAAGTTGGCGTCGACAGCCATCTCGCCCACCTGCTCGTACCGCGCGAGCACCTGCTCGACCAGCTTGGCTCTGAGCTCGTCCACGGTGAGCGAACCGACGACGCTCTCAGAGAAATATCTCTCGCCCTTGGGCACGATGGCGAGCTCTTTGGCTATCTCCTGGTTGAGACCCTCTACGTCCCACTCCTTCCAGTCCGTCTTGGGGTTGGTGTGCTCCTTTATCGCCTTGCCGCACTGATCTTCCATCATCTTGACGATCTGGTCGTGGACACTCTCGCCGCGCAAGACCTTGTCTCTCTGCTCGTAGATGATCTTACGCTGGGTGTTCATGACGTTGTCGTACTCGAGGACGTTGAGACGCTTGCTGTAGTTGATGCCTTCGAGGCGCTTCTGCGCGCCCTCGATAGCCGCCGACAACAGGCGGGAAACGATGGGCTCGTCGCCCTCGCCCGAGATGTACTGAGCTATGCTCTTTATCTTCTCGCCGCCGAACAGACGGATCATTTCGTCGTCCACCGAAAGGAAGAACACGCTCGAACCGATATCGCCCTGACGTCCGGCACGGCCGCGCAGCTGGTTGTCTATGCGGCGGGACTCGTGACGCTCGGTGCCTACGATGCGCAGACCGCCGACTTCTTCGACTTCCTTCTTCTCCTCTTCCGTTCTCTTTTTGTAATCCTTGTAAAGCTCGTTGTATTTCTCGCGGGCGGCAAGCACTTCCTCGCCGTTCGCCTCGCGCTCTTCGCTCTGCACGGGGAATCTGTCTTCGGGAGAGACCGTCATGTGCGAGGACGCTATCTCGATGATCTCGTCGGGAACGCCGGACTTCTTCATGTCGCCTTTGGCGAGGTATTCCGCGTTACCGCCGAGCAGTATATCCGTGCCTCGGCCCGCCATGTTGGTCGCGATGGTCACCGCGCCGATACGACCCGCCTGAGCGACGATATCCGCTTCCTTTTCGTGGTTCTTCGCGTTGAGGACGTTATGCGGGATCTTCTTCTTGCGAAGCATTTTGCTTATCTCTTCGCTCTTTTCCACGCTCGTGGTACCGACGAGGACGGGCTGCCTTCTCGAGTTGCACTCCTCTATCTCCGCGATGATCGCGCGCAGTTTCGCGTCCGTCGAAGCGAACACCTTATCCGTTTCGTCGATACGGCGGCTGGGCACGTTGGGCGGTATCACGACGACGTCGAGACCGTATATGCCTTTGAACTCCGTCTCTTCCGTCTTTGCCGTACCCGTCATGCCGGACAGCTTCTTGTACATACGGAAGTAGTTCTGGAAGGTGATCGTCGCGAGAGTCATGTTCTCGCCCTGGATCTTGACGTTCTCCTTGGCTTCGATAGCCTGGTGCAGACCGTCGCTGTAACGGCGCCCGGGCATCAGACGTCCCGTGAACTCGTCGACGATGATGACCTCGCCGTCCTTTACGATGTAATCGCGGTCCTTCGTCATGATGTAATTCGCGCGAAGGGCGTTGTTGATGTAGTGGTTGAGCTCGCTGTTCTCGGCGTCCGCAAGGTTGTCTATGCCGAAATCGTTCTCCGCGCGGATGATACCGTTTATCGTGAGGGAGATGGCGCGCTTCTTTTTGTCTATCTCGTAGTCGCCGTCCGGCTCCTCGTTGGGATCGAGCGGCTTACCTTCGTCGTCGACGTTGGTGGACGCGCGCAGGCGGCGCACGAAACGCTGGCAGGACTGGTAAAGCGAGCTGGAATCCTTGCCCTTGCCGCTTATGATGAGAGGCGTTCTCGCTTCGTCGATGAGTATGGAGTCTACCTCGTCGACGATACAGAAGTTGTGTCCGCGCTGCATCTTCTGGTTCTCGTAGACCACCATGTTGTCGCGCAGATAGTCGAAACCGAACTCGTTGTTCGTTCCGTAAGTGATATCGCAGGCATAAGCCTTCTGCTTCTCCGCCCTGTCCTGATTGGGGTATATGACGCCCACGGTCATTCCGAGGAAGCGGGGTATCTTACCCATCCACTCGGCGTCTCGGCGGGCGAGGTAGTCGTTTACCGTGACGATATGCACGCCTTTGCCCGAAAGCGCGTTGAGGTACGCGGGCAGCGTTTCGGTGAGCGTTTTACCTTCACCGGTCTTCATCTCGGAGATACGGCCCTGGTGAAGGACGATACCGCCCATGAGCTGCACGTCGTAATGGCGCAGTCCGGTCACGCGCTTGGAGGCTTCCCTGACGACCGCGAACGCATCGCAGAGGATGTCGTCCAGCGTTTCGCCCTTCGCAAGACGCGCTTTGAATGCGTCCGTCATGCCGCGGAGCTCGTCGTCGCTCATCGCGGCGTAATGAGGTTCGAGCGCATTTATCTTTTCCACGCTCTTTCTCAGCTTTTTGATGTGTCGGCGGTTATCTCCGCCGAGTATCCATTTTATAAGTCCCATTTCTTCTCCCATACCGCCTTCCCGGCGGCTCGGTTTTGTTTGCTTTTTATATCGTCCGTGCGTTACACGCGCGAATATCTGCCCAGATATTTCATGGCGGAAGTCCTGCCCGCCAGCTCACCGAGAACTTCGGTGAGCGGTCCGTCGCCGCACTCGAAATCCACGAAGAACACGTATCTGCCCAGCTCCGACCTGTGCGGGCGGGATTCTATCTTGGTCATGTTCAGACCGCGGTCGCCGAACAGCGCCAGCGCCCGGTTGAGCGCGCCCGGCGTGTTGGGCGTTTCGAATACCACGCTGCACTTGTCTCCGCTTTCCGACGGTTCCCTGCCGAGGAGCACGAACCGCGTGGAATTGTTTTTGACGTCCTCCACTTCCCGCTCTATTATCTCCTGCCCTTCGGCGGGAGCGCGGGCGATCGCGGCTTTGCCCGGATCCGTCGCAAGCGACAATGCTTCCGCCGTGCTGGACACCGCTATGGTCTCCGTCTGCGGGAAACGAAGACGGAGATACCCGTCGCATTGAGCGAGAGCCTGCGGGTGAGAATATATGGTCTTTATCCCGTCCGCCGTCGCGCCCGCCACGCTTATGAGGTGCTGAGGCACATGGAGAACGGTCTCTTCGCGCACGTACAGCGGAAGAGCGCGGAGCGCGTCCAGCGTGTCGGTCACGCTTCCGCCGCAGGAATTTTCTATCGGCGCGACGGCATAGTCGCACTCGCCCCGCAGCGCCGCCTCTATGGACGAATATATCGTATGATACCCGACGAGTTCCGCTTCCCCGTGCGAAAATTTTTCCGCCGCGGCGTAAGTGTGCGTATATCTGTCGCCGAGATATGATATCTTACTTTTTGCTGACATACTTAGTAAACGCTTCTATGAAATCGTCCGGCTTCGCGCGTTTTATGCGGCGCGTCGCTTTTACCGCCGCCGCGGCGCGCATCTTGCCGCATATCTCCGCCATGAGCAGATTGCCCGTGTTTTCGCCGTCTATCTCGCCGCCGTCGAAGGCTATATGCGCGTCCGCCGGGAACGCCTCGCGCGTGAACGCTATGACGGTGACCGACGCGTCCTCGTACGCTTTCGCCATATCGAGGAAGGGGCGCGCGTCGCGGTCGGGATCTGCCAGCACCACAGCGGCGTTCTCTCCGCGCTCGACGGTACGTTTTATCATCTCGCGCATGAACGCGCAATCGCCTTCTCCGCCGCCCGTTATCGTCGTTTCGGGGTCGTAAGCCGCGTCGAGAGCCTTTCTGCCGCCGGAGCCTAACACCGCGTAAGTCACGCCGTCGAACCCCGCGCGCAGCGCCTTGCAAAGCGCGATAGCCGCTTCGGAAAAATATGTTCCGTTCTCTTCGCCCCTGCCGCTTATCACCAGGCTCTCGCCCATGCCGAGCGCGATCACCCTGTCGACGAGCGCCACTATCGAATGATTGCCGTGAAGATCGACTTTATGCGATACTCTTCCCGCGGGAAGTTCCGCATAGTCCGTGCGCAGCGGAGAGCGCCTCTTGGAATCTCCGTCCACGTAATGCACGCTCTTGAGCACCCTTATCTTGTTGTAAAACAACACCGCGCCCACACCCGTTATCCTGTCGCCTTCGCGGATGTCGCACGCGCGCACATAGCTCGCGGGGATGTATGTGTCCGCCTCGGGGAGGATCGCGAACGGATCGCGGCGAAGTACGCCGTCGCCTTCGGGGAAAGCGCGGAAATACCCGGACACCATGCGATATGCCCGGTGCTTGCCGCGAAGTCCGCTTTCGAGCGTCTTGCGCTCCTCGGGCGTAAAGTCGTAAATGCTGTGCTTCTCGCCCGTGATACCGAGCTCGAGCTCACGCCGCCTGACCGCTTCGTCCAGCTGCTCTTTATTCAGCCGCGTGGGCGCCGGTACGCCTATCGACTTCGCATACTCGCGCTCTGCTCTTATGCCCGAACGCGGTCCGCTTTTTTCCGTCTTTATTTTAGGCACGAAAGGATTATAGCACAATGCGGTAAAGAATGTCAAACGGTCATGCGGAATGTATCGCAAATTCCGCGCAAATTCCGAGAGATATTTGCGGAAGGACGCGAAACGACGCATGCCGAGAAAAGCATGCGTCGTTTGTTTATGTTTTTATGCCGAGGCGGGAGGAAGGTCGAGGACGATCGTTACGGGACCGTCGCATGACTGATCGATGAGCATGTCCGCGCCGAACACGCCGCGTTTTACCGTAACTCCCGCTTCTTCCGTCAGTTCGCATACGCGGCGGTATAGCTTTTCCGCAGGCTCGGGCAGCTCGGCTTCGGTGAACGAGGGGCGGTTGCCCTTGCGCGCGTCTCCGTACAGCGTGAACTGCGAAACGATGAGAGCTTCGCCGCCGATGTCTTTGAGCGAAAGATTCATCTTACCCGCTTCATCCGAGAATATGCGCAACGAAGATATCTTGCGCGCCGCGATCCCGCACTCGCGCTCGCCGTCTCCCCTGCCCACGCCGAGATAGACCACGAGCCCGTGACCTGTCTCGCTTACCGTTTTTCCTTCCACGCTCAGTCTCGCCGAGCGCACGCGCTGGATAACGAGTTTCATGATATGCCGTAAAACCTCTTTGCGTTATCGCTCGTCAGCCGCTCGACCGACGTAAAATCCGAGCCGCGCTCTTCGGCGAGCTTTTCGATGACGTACCTGACATAAGCCGGGTAATTCTTTTCTCCCCTGTGCGGCACGGGAGTGAGATAGGGCGAATCCGTTTCCGCGAGAAGGAGCTCGTCGGGAACCGCGCTTATCGCGTCGCCGCGCTTGGCGTTTTTGAAAGTCACGGGTCCCGCGAAAGAGATGTAACAACCCATTTTGACATACTCTTTCGCAAGCTCCGCCGACGACGAAAAACAGTGCATGACGATCCCGCCGGGCAGCATTTTATACCACCGCTTTATTACGGGGAGCATGTCGCCGTCGCAGTCGCGCGAATGTATTACCACGGGCTTGCCGCTCGAACGCGCGATATCCAGCTGCGCTTCGAAAACGCGTTTCTGCACGTCGCGCGGGACGTCATCCCAATGATAATCAAGCCCTATCTCCCCGAGAGCCACCACTCCGGGAAGAGAAAGCAACGGCAGGATACGCCCGACGTCGCTTTCGTCCTTTATCTCGCTCGGATGCAGACCGACGGTCGCATATACGCCGCCGTGCTCCGCCGCGAGACTCGCGCACCGCTCGCTCGTGGGGATATCGTAACCGACGGTAACGAGAGCTTCCAGCCCGTCCGCCGCCATATTTTTTATTATATCTTCCCCGCCCGCATAGTACGGGTCGGTAAGATGGCAATGAGAGTCTATCATAATACTTGCGCACCGCTATCGCTCGGCTCACGCCGTGCGCTGCGTACAGACGCAGTCCGCACCGTCTTTTTCGTTATAAACCGCGTTTTCGGGTCGCCATAGGGTCACCTTATGGCGACCATTTCCGCGTCCGCTCATTCCGAAAACGCGATTTCTACCTGAAAAATCCGATGCGTCTGCTGCGAATTCAGCAAATGTTTATTTACGTGTTAAGCTATTTCGTTTCGGCTACGAATTCAGCAAATGTTTATTTGCGTGTT
>DXHS01000059.1 GCA_019113275.1 Candidatus Protoclostridium stercorigallinarum | reverse complement strand
TCGATCTTATTGCCGCCCGTAGCTTCGTCGTACCAGCCGTTGAAGGTCGCGTTATCCTTGCTCGCCGTAGGCGCGCCCGTTATCTTACCGCCTTCCTCTACGGTCACGGCAGCGTTGCCGGTAAGCTCGCCACCGTTGGCGTTGAAGGTAACGGTGTATGTCTCGGGTCCGGGCTCGGGCTCGGCATTCTCGGTATACTGCGCATACAAGGTCACATTTCCCGTAACGGTATAGGTTCCGAGGTCGACCTTATTGCCGCCCGTAGCCGCGTCATACCAGCCGTTGAAAGTGGCATTGGTTTTGCTCGCCGTAGGCGCGCCCGTTATCTTACCGCCTTCCTCTACGGTCACGGTAGCGTTACCGGTAAGCGTACCGCCGTTGGCGTTGAAAGTTACGGTGAAAGTCTCCGGCTCGGGCTCGGGAGTGATACCGTCCGCCGCCGTAAGCGTGATATTATCGAGATTGACGCACTTCTCGTCGCCGGGAAGCACGGTGAACACTATCGTGTTGTCGCCTTTTACGAGCTGTATGCAGCCGAGACCGACGTCCACGAAGTGCCGCCAATCGTCGCTGCCGGTGCCAGACTCGGGTACCGCGGACTCTGTGGTCAGGCGCTCGCCGTTGACGGTTATCGCGAATGCGTCGCTTGTCAGCGAGATCTCACTTGCCCTGCGGGATACGGAAGCGTAGAGTGAAGCCGTTTTCGCCTCGTCCGAACTTACAGTAAAGGTCACGCTCGCGCCCTCGTTGCTGTTAAGACCGGCTACATACACGACGGGATCGACTTCGGCGTTATCGTCCTCGAGCTTGAGCGCGCCTTTTTTGCCGCCTTCGAGCTTAGCATCTTCGGCTTCGAATACAACGCTTTCGCCGATCGCGCCGCACTTATCCTCGCATACGGGATCTTCGCAGAACAGGTCGTAGCACTTGCCGCATATCGGGCATACGCTGTCGCAGACATGCGCTTCGATAAGCGTATACTGCGCATACAGCGTGACGTTTGCGGTGACGGTGTACGTCGACAAATTTATCTCTTTGCCGCCCGTTGCCGCGTCGAACCAGCCGTCGAACTCGGAGCCCTCTTTGCTCGCGGTGGGTGCGTTCGTTATTTTCTTCCCTTCCTCGACGGTCACGGTAGCGTTACCGGTAAGCATGCCGCCGTTAGCGTTGAAAGTAACGGTGAAGGTCTCCGGCTCGGGTTCCGGTTCAGGCTCCGGCTCAGGCTCGGTCCCCTCGATGGGATCGTCCTTGCCGGGGTCATCCTTATCGCCTCCGCACGCCGCGAATGCCGTAACGCCGAACACGAATACGAGCACGAGGAGCAATGCGAGAAGCATGTTCATAATCTTTGTTTTCATGATTTCCTCCTTATGTTTCAGCCGCCGATATCTGCGACCGCCGCGCTCCCGGACGAAGAAGCCGCTCCGTCAACGGTCGTAAGCGTTATGCTGTCGAGGTTGACGCAGTTCTCGCTGCCCGGAAGCACCTTGAACACTATCGTGTTCGTACCTTCGTTAAGTCTTATACAGCCGAGACCGACATTGACGCAGGAGCGCCAATCGTCTTTACCCGTTCCGGATTCGGGCACCGCGGATTCGGTGGTGATGCGAACACCGTTTACCGTTATCTCGAACGCGTCGCTCGTCAGCGAGATCTCCCTCGCCCTGCGGGATACGGAAGCGTAGAGCGATACCGCTTTTGCCTCGTCCGACTCTACGGTGAAGGTAACGCTCGAGCCTTCGTTGTTGTTGAGCCCCGCGACGTAGGTGACCGCATTTTCTCCGCTGCCGCCGCTTTCGATCTTGAGTTCACCGCTCTTTCCCGCTCCGAGTTCGGCTTCTTCGGCTTCGTATATCTCCGCCACGCCGCCCGCGCCGCACTTATCCTCGCATACTGGATCTTCGCAGAACAGGTCGTAGCATTTGCCGCATATCGGGCACACACTGTCGCATGTGTGGACGTGGCCTTGGCACTTCTCCGCATGAGCGGGGATGTCGCAGTCGGGATCCGTACACAAGCCGCAGATAGGACAGATGCTGCTGCACATGTGGTCGCCGCGAAGCACTATCTTATCGAAGTTGAGACCGCTGTCGTCGCCGCTCGTAGTGACCATGAACCTTACCGTGTTATCGCCCTCGACGAGCTCTATACAACCGAGATTCACGGGGACGAACTCTCTCCACTTGTCGCCGTCGCCCGTACCGGGGACGTAGCCGTTGGTATCGAACGATTTATCGTTCACCTGAATGAGCATGTTGGATACGGGGAAATCGAAGGTCCTGCGGGAAAGCCACACTTCGAGCGAAGCGGTGCCTGCCGCGGGCGAATACACTTCGAACTCTATGCCGTTGCCCATCTTGCCGTTGAAGCCGTCGACATAACCTTCGCCGTCCGGTCCGTTGTACTTTATCGCAAGGGAACCTGTGGCGTTATACAGCTTGGCTTCTTCCGCTTCGAATACGTTCTCTTCCCTGCCGTCGCCGCACTTCTCCTCGTGCCCGACCTCTTCGCAATACAGATCGTAGCACTTGCCGCATATCTCGCATACGCAGTCGCAACCTTCGGGCTCGGGTTCGGGCTCGTCAGGATCGGTCTCGTCAGGATCGGGATCTTCTCCGCCGGGCGTAACGTCTTCCGTAGGATCGTCGGTCTTGCCCGGATCGTCGTGGCTGCCGCCCGAGAGAGTTACGGGAAGGACTATCGCAAGGACTATGGCTGCGACAAGGAACACCGCAGCGGCGATAATCAATACTTTTTTCAGCGGTGACAGCGCTTTGAGCTTAGCCCACAAGCCGCCGCCCGAACCGCCGTCCCGACCGCCGCCGTCCGATCCCGCGCCGTTCTGCCCGCCGTTACCGGAACTGCCCGTAGGGGGGTAGCCGATATCTCCGTCGCGAAGCAGACCGTCTGCGGCGCGCGTACCTGCGCCTGCCGCGGGAACGGACGTAGCAGCCGCTTCTTTCGCGGACTTTTTAGCCGCGACGAAACGCTTGAATCTGTCGCTCGTTACGATGAAACTCGCGACCGCAAAGAGTATGAGCACTCCGGCTATGACTCCCGTCGCTATCGTTATACCGTCGAGAACGAGCTGCCACCACACTTTGATCTTGACTATCTGCGTGGTCTCGTCCATGCCGTTCATGCCGTTGCTGTGGAGCTGCGAATAAAGTATGCGGTGGCACGCCTCGCGCAGAGCAAGCATGACGGTGGGATTGTCTTCGAGTTCTTCTATGAAATTTTCGTCGCCCGTACCGCACATCCAGAGATCGTTGCCCGCGAACAGCCCTTCGGCTACCGCGTAAGGATGTACGATATGCTGCAGGTTGTCCGACGCGCCGAGGCAGGAGTCCGTTTCGACGAGCCCGTCGAAGCCCCATTCGCCGCGGAGCACATCCGTGATGAGCCCCTTATGCGCGCCCACCCACGTGCAGCCGATACGGTTGAAGCTGGTCATCACGCCGTTCATGTTGCCTTCGGTGACGCCGAGCTCGAACGCTTTGAGGTAAAGCTCTCTGAACGACTGTTCGGTCGCGAAGGTAGCTATGCCGTGGCGCACCGTTTCCTGCTCGTTGAGCACGAAGTGTTTTGTCTCCACGATGACGCCGTACTTCTGTATGCCCGCGCATTCGACGGCGAGCATCTTACCCGAAAGGAAGCCGTCTTCGGAGAAGTACTCCCAGTTCCTGCCGCCGAACGCGCAGCGGTGCAGGCACGCGCCGGGAGCGTAGATTATCGTGTAATAGGTGTGCAGCACTTCCATGCCGAACGCCTCGCCCAGCCTGCCGATGACTTCCGTGTTGAAGGTCGCCGCCATCGTGACTTCGCTGGGGAAGCTGTGCGTGCTCTTGAGCACGGGGTTGCCCGTCTTCATGCCTCCGGGGCCGTCTCTCGCCTGGAGCCCGGGGGCGTTGACGCTTTCGACGCCCGCAATGTGATGCAGCCCGTAGGAAATGAGATACTGCTGCTCGTCCAGCGTCATCTGGTCGAGAAGGTTCTGCCACAGCGGATCGTCGTAATCGTAATCCATGAGCATGGCGAGGGTGAGCTGTCCGCTCGCCGCCGTCACCTTGCCGTAAACGGGCATCTCGTCCCCTTCTTCGGCCTTCGGCTCGTCGCCGTACTGCATGTCTTTGACCATCTGCTCGCTTGTGCATTTGAGGGACGCGGCTTTTTCGGGATAAGTCGCCGCCCAGTTCTTGCGGGAAAGATAGGTCACGCTCTGGTCGGCGCCTTCGTAGCGGTTGATATCCACGTCGTCGAAGCGGTTGGTTATCTCCGCGTCCGTAGCCGTAGAATAACGGTACGTCTCGTAGTCGTCTGCCGATACCGTTATCTTGTGGGCGTAATCGGCATTGCCGTTATAGTCCATGCCGTTCGCTGTTGTCTTGCCCTTTGCCGCAAGTATGTTGTTGAGCGCGTCGTGCGCGTTCTCTCCCGCCGCGAGGTAATAGTCGCCTTTTTCGAGGATGTAAGTCTTCTGTCCGTCGGCGTCGTAGGTCTTGAAGTCCTCCGCCTTGACGGTGACCGTTACGCGGTCTTCGTCGCCCGGCTCGAGCAGTTTCGTTTTGCCGAAGCCGACGAGCTCCACCGCGGCTTTCTCTATGCCGTGTTCTTCGTCGTAGCCCGTATACGGCTTCTGGACGTACACCTGCAAAACGTCTTTGCCGTTGTGATCGCCGTCGTTTTTGATCGTAACGGAAACTTCGTAATCGCCGTCGTCGTTTTCGGTGACTTCGAAGCCGCTGCGCGTAAACTTCGTATACGAAAGTCCGTAACCGAACGGATACGCCACTTCTTCGTTGTAGTCCCAGCCGTCCGTGCTCATGACCGAGCCTGCGGAGGCGTCCGCGTTGCGCCCGCCGAGCACGACGTCTTCGTAACGCGTTTCGTAATAGCGGTAGCCGACGTAGATGTTCTCCTGATACACGACGTACTTGGCGTTATACGTCAGACCCATCTGGTTGTTTTCGGGATCGGGCACATCGCCGTACTCGCTCCATGTGTAGTCGCCGAAATTGACGGTGGCGGGAGCGGAGTAGTTGTTGTAGACGTAAGTGTCGGGCAGTCTGCCGGAAACGACGTATTCGCCGCGCCCGGAAAGCGTTGCCGCTATCTGCTCGAACGCCATGGTACCGCCCATGCCCACCCATACGCACGCGTCGAGATCGAGCTCGCTTATGTGCTCGAACTGGAAGGGGTTTGCCGCGTTGAGCAGCAGCACTACTTTGGATATCTCCCCTCTGTCGCGCATGGCGATAAGGTTCTGCAATACCGTGTGCTCGTCTATGGTAAGGTCGAGGAAGTTCTGGGGATCCATGAAATCGTCTCCGCCCGTAGGCACGACATCCCATTTCTCGCCCGCGACGCGCGAAGCTATCATGACCGCGACGTCACCCTGCTCCACCGTGGAATCCACGGTGCTCTCTATCTCCGACCACGGGACTTCGTTCACCGAACGACAGCGCACCTGAGTGTACTTGCCCGCTCCCATGCTGAACAGATTGAAGTACTTCCAATAGAGGTCGGTATTGAGTTCCAGCCCGTACTTCTCGAAGCTCTCTTCCATGGTAAGAGGCGGGCTTACCGTCATGCCGCCCGATCCTACGCCGAGGTATTGATAGTTCACCTGCGAAACGCCGAACAGCGAGACCCGAGTGTTCTCCGCGAGCGGCAGAGCGTCGTCGTTGGAAAGGATGACCGTTCCTTCGACAGCCGCTTGGAGAGCCACGTCGCGGGAGTTTTCGCGCATCGCTTCGTCGTCGTACACGGGGCGGATCACGCCGCTTTCGTCCTCACGGTAGATCGTGTTGCCGTCGGCGTCTTTCTGAGTGAAGTCGGACTTAAAATAATCGACTTCGGGACCCTCCGCCTTTTCTCGCACTATCTTTTTGTAAGGGTCGGTATGCAGGAAACCGTGGATCGCGGGAGCATAATCGTTAGCGATACTGTTCCCGAGCAGTATGATGACAAAGAAGATCGTAAAAAAGATACTCAAAAGCACCCATACCGAACGCTTCAGAATGAATTTTTTGCTTTGTATCATGCCCCGTGCTCCTCCTTTGCGGTTTCACCGTCCGCGCTGCCCGCGGCGGATTTATAAGTCCGCTCTCTTATCACGTACATGACGAGCGACGCCACCGCCGCTACAGCCGCTATTATGACAACGACGAATATCAGCGTCTGGTACCAGGTCTCGAATGCCGAAACGGTCTCGCTCGTCTGCTGCGCTATGCCGCTCGATATGACGTAGATGAGAATGAATGCTATAACTCCGAAAAATACGATCATCGCGCTTACCCCGCTCATTATCCCCCAAGGGAGATCGAGCGCTTTTTCTTTCTTCATGTTTCTCCTCCTTTATATTATTTTACCGAAATATACACCAAATGAGCCATACAATCAACACGTATAGCGTAAGCGGGCATAAAACGAGCCCGAGCGGGAATGCCCGGGCTTGATATGCTGTGTTTATCCGCTCACGCACGCGTTTCGGAGGGCGCATCGGGTACGGGAAAAAGAAGGCTTATCATGAAAGTGCCGTTCTCCGCGGCGAGGTTCATGCTGCCGTCGTGCTTTTCGGTTATATAGTTTATGCTCTTTATGCCGTAGCCGTGGTAGAGCTTGTTTTCTTTAGTCGTTTCGGGTATGCCTTTACGGTCGAACGCTATCTCGCCCTCGTAAGAGTTCTTTACGCAGACAAGGACGAATCCGTTCGTCCGCTGCACGTTTATACTGATGAAACGTTTGGCGGGATCGGATATCTTCCCCGTCGCCTCCATGGCGTTGTCTATGGCATTACCGAAAAGCGAATATATCTCGGCGTCGCTGAGGAAAGAGAGCGCTTTGCCGTCCGCGATGACGGAAAGGGTTATCCCGCCCGCCTGCGCCTTCATGGATTTCTCGGTAAGTATGACGTCGAGCGCTTCGTTGCCAGTGTTCATGATGCCGTCGTACAGTTTTATCGCGCCCTGTATGTCCCTGACTATATCGTCGCCTATCGCGCTTCTGTCGCTGAACTCGCGTATCTGGTGGCGGATGTCGTGGCACTTCATGTTTATTATATCGATGTTCTCCTTGAGAGCCTCGTAACGCTCCTGCTTGCCGTAAAGCAGCTGACGGACGACGTCGAGCTCCGTTTTGAGCTCCTTGTTCTGCAGCAGCGCGAACTGCCCGCAGAGCAGCAGGATGCACACCATCATGTTGTACATGCAGCTCACGAGCACGTTAGTCCTGTCGAACGGCTGATAGATTATCACCGAATGAAGGACGATGTTGCAGAGCAATCCGGCGCCGATGAGCAGCGTGAGCGTAAGGCTGCGCACGCGCATATCCGCGTCCCTTCTTATGCGTTTGCAGAATATATAATACGCCGCGACATACGTCGCGAAAAAGCATGCGATGTATATCGCCGAATAAAAGACGGACACTTTGTTGAACTCGAAGAGCGTGAAGCTGTCGCTCGCGTACATGCCGAACAGCGGACTGTTCACCCACGATATGAGCGTGAGAAGGAGATTCGCCAGCTCAAACGCGAAATGCTGCGTGGTATACGACGCTATCGCGCAGAATATGATGTTTACCCACGGTTCGTTGAAGCACAGTTTAAGCAACGGTACCGTGACGCCGAATATCGTAAGGAACACGATGGTGGAATACCATGTGCGCTCGAACGGGACGTAGAACACCGCGGCGACGAGGATCGTGAACGCTGCCGACAGCACGGCTTTCGGCAGGAACGCCGAGCTGTGTTTGAGCCGAAACGAGTAAAGGAACTCGGCGATGAGTATCTCCGCGGCGAACAGTATCTTGTAAAAGAATATGTTGGTCACCATCATAGCGAGCCGTCCTCCCCGTCTCCCGACCTGAGCATGCCGCCGCGCGCGATATAGTTATTCAGGTCTTTGAGAAACTGTCCGCGCATACGCTTGCTTATATCCAGCCGACAGCCGCCCACCGTAGCCGTCGAATCGCTCACGTTGGTGACATACGCGAGATTGACGAGATAAAAACGGCTGCACGGAGAAAACGGCAGTCCTTCGAGCTTCTTCTGCGCCAGCCCTATCGAACCGTACTCTTTATACTCGCCGCTCTCCGTATGATATATCAGCGTATGCGAAAAGACCTCGACGTATTTTATCAGCGCCGCGTTCAGTCTTGTTCTGCCGTCTTTGTTGATTATCCAGATGTACGCCGTCCTGCTCATCTCGTACGCGCTCACCGCGGCTTCGAGCTTGGACGCGAAGTTGTAGTATGACACGGGCTTGACCACATAATCCATCGCCCGCACCTCATAGCCGCGTACCGCGAACTGCGCCATATCGGTAACAAAGATCACGATCGAGTCTTTATTCGTTTCGCGCATCTTTTTGATCGCGTCTATCCCGTTACCGTCGGGAAGTTTCACGTCCATGAATATTATGTCGAATCCGTTCGCGCATTCGGACATGAACACGGACAGGCAGGAGTAAGTTTTCACGTCGAAGGTCTTGCCGTGTTCGGAGCCGTACTTGTCCACATACCCTTTTAAGGTGCCGAGCATGGATACGTCGTCGTCTACGATCGCTATTTTTGCCGACATCGCTTTCCCCTCCTTTGATTTTTTCAATATAATACATTTTTTATATAATTGCAAGCGATTTTGCGAGGCAAGCGATAAAACGCCGTGCGCGGGCATACGCGCACGGCGGCAGATCTTCCTAAAGTATTACACGAGCAGGCGGCAGACTTCGTCTTCTACCGAGCGGGCGTCGGGCAGAGCTATGCTGCCGCAGGCGCAAAGAATTACGTCGCAGGGCACGAGCACCTTGACCGCAAGGCGGCGGCAGGCGGTCATATCCACGTTCGGGAACGATATCTCCCCTATCGCCGAGGCGAAGTCTACGGACGCGGATATCGTGTACGGCGACGCGGGCAGCGTGATGAGTATATCCGCGGCGTCTTTCACCCGCGCGCGGGCAGTGCCGCATGCTCCCGCGGCGTCCTCGTAAGTCACGACGACGTCGTACTCGAACGCTATGGTCAGGCGCGAACGCGACGTGCCGGATACCGCACTCACGCGATATGAAGTTATCTCCGCATCGCCCGCATAGCGTGCGGAAACGTATGTCAGCGGCGGAGTATACGCCGCCGGCGCGAGCGCGCCCAGCGAAGAGGTGAATACCCCGTGCGTGAGCAACGACGCTCCGTTGAATATCTTTTGTACGCGGACGGCTATACGTCCGCAATTTTCGTCGCATGGCATGACAAAAGCGCCTCCGGATACTTTTACTCTATCGTATTCGGAGGCGCAGTATTTTGTTAATCCATTCACCAATCCCGATGCAGTTTGCCGTCGGAATCGAAAGTGCCGACGTAATTGCGGTCGGCGTCGTAAATGCGGTCGCCGTCCACATAGCCTATGCGGGTGCCGTCGTTATCGTATACTTCGCCGTCCTTTGAACTCGCGACCACATTGCCGTACTCATCGCGGTAATCATGCTCGACGGAAGAGCTGTCGGACGAAGACGAATACGAAGAGGACGAGGACGAATACGAATAGTCGTACTCGACGGGATCGGGATCGCGCACGCCGAACTGCGTGACCGATCTCTCCCTCCATGCGGCTCTGACCATCCGCCCTATCTTCCATTTCTCGTCGTTGGCGTATATCTTGCTCTCGGTATCTATTATCTCGTCGAGATACTGTCCGCGTTTTTTCGCGTAGCGGATCCCCGTGTCCTCCAGCTGTCTGCGGCACCGAAGATACTTATCCACGGTCTCGTCGTTATAGGCGAGCAGCATGCCGCGCAGCAGGAAGTAAAGGCACAGGTAATACAGCCCTTCTGCGCGAAGACGAGGATCGTCCTTGCCTTTTTCGCAGATATACACCTCTATCGCGTATATCTCTCCGGGTTTGGACAGCGTTTTTATATCGTCGTCCATAGACTTGACGAGCCTGCGCATCTCGCGGTCGAAACAATGACCGCAGGAGAACAGGAAAGGAAAAACGGGCTTACCTTTTTTGTTCACTTTGAGTCCGGAGGCTTTGAGCATGGCATCGGTATAGCCGCGCGCGTCGGCGCGCTTTTTGCCGTTCAATAACCTGTTTATATCCTCAAAAAGCCGAGACAACGCGTCTTGCGAACACTTCACATCCAAA
Source organism: Candidatus Protoclostridium stercorigallinarum (assembly GCA_019113275.1). Taxonomy (GTDB): domain Bacteria; phylum Bacillota; class Clostridia; order Christensenellales; family Pumilibacteraceae; genus Protoclostridium; species Protoclostridium stercorigallinarum. Next base: position 11,038 of record DXHS01000059.1, on the reverse strand, counting down.
TCGGGACGGTAGCTGATATCCAGCGCCTGCGGCTTCCAACGCCGCTTCGGAGCTTTGAGCACATCCTTATCTTTCTCCATCATTATCCTCCGTAGTTTCGAACACGCTGTTTATGCGCGCCAGCACCGCGTCCCTGCCCGTGCCGTCGAGCGCGGAAGTGACGATAATATCATCCGTTCCTATCCTGAGAGCCGAGGCGATGACCGCTTTCGCCCTGCCGCATGCGGCGCGGGAAAGTTTGTCCGCCTTGGTCGCGATCACCGTAAAAGGCTTGCCCGCCTCGTAGAGATAAGACACCATGCGTTTATCCAGCTCGCTCGGCTCGTGTCGGATATCCACGAGCGCCAGCGTGTGCGCGAGGCGCGTCGTGCGCGCGAAGTAGCCGTCGGTGAGCATGCTCCACTTGCGTATCTCGCTCTTGGGCGCTTTGGCGTAGCCGTAACCCGGAAGATCGACGAGTATGAACGACCCCAGATCGAACAGGTTGAGCAGCCTCGTGCGCCCGGGAGTTGCCGACGTCTTGGCAAGTTTTTTTCGCCCCGTGAGCATGTTTATGAAGGACGACTTGCCCACGTTGGACCTGCCCGCCACCGCTATCTCGGGGCGCGCGAGCAATTCGCTCTCCTTCTCGTACACCGAAAGATCGGCTATGGACTTTATGAACGTCGCTTCCATATCACACGAGAGCCGCGGCGAATACCTCGGATATGTCGGACACGGGTACGATCTCGATATCCTTTTTCACTTCCGCGGGGATGTCGTCCATGTCTTTGAGGTTGGCTTTGGGGATGATGAGCCGCTTTTTGCCGAGTGCGAGTGCCGCAAGAGATTTTTCCTTCAATCCGCCTATCGCCAGCACTTTGCCGCGGAGAGTGATCTCCCCCGTCATGGCTACGTCGTGAGCTACTTTTTTGCCCGACATCGCACTGGCTATCGCGGTGGCTATGGTCACGCCCGCGCTCGGACCGTCCTTGGGAACGGCGCCCTCGGGGACGTGGATATGCAGGTCGCAGTCGGTGAACGCCGCACGGTCTATGCCCAGCTCGTCCGCATGCTCGCGCACGAGAGTGAGCGCCGCGGAAGCGGATTCCTTCATCACGTCGCCGAGATTGCCCGTAAGGCGCATATCTCCCTTACCGCCGGGCAGCAGAGCCGCCTCTACGTCGAGAGAAGTGCCGCCCGCGCTCGTCCATGCGAGCCCGGTGACCACGCCCGCTTCGTCCTCGGCGTTCGCCTCCTCGTCGGGATACTTTATCTTGCCGAGATAATCGGAAAGATTGTCCGCCGTTATGCGGAAAGTCCTGTGCGAGGGCTTTTCGAGAAGAGCCACCGCCGCTTTGCGGATGACGGAAGCTATCTCGCGCTGCAGATTGCGCACGCCGCTCTCGCGGGTGTAGCGGTTTATTATAGCCAGAAGAGCTTCATCCGTAAATCTGATCTTGCTCTCGGGCACGCCGTTTGCTTCGCATTCGCGCGGGACGAGATAGCGCTTGGCTATCTGCAGTTTTTCGTTATAGGTATAACCGCCGAGCTCGATGATCTCCATACGGTCGAGAAGCGGAGCGTCTATCGTATCCGCGGTATTGGCGGTAGTCACGAACATCACCTTGGACAGGTCGTAAGGCATGTCGAGGTAATGGTCTTTGAACTTGTCGTTCTGATTGGCGTCCAGCACTTCGAGGAGCGCGCTCGAAGGATCTCCGCGGTAGTCGGAGGACATTTTGTCTATCTCGTCGAGAAGGAACACGGGATCGCCTACGCCCGCATCCTCCATGCCCGAGATTATCCTGCCCGGCATGGAGCCTATATACGTGCGGCGATGTCCGCGGATCTCCGCCTCGTCGCGCACACCGCCGAGAGAAACGCTCACGAACTTGCGTTTCGCCGCGCGGGCTATGGAACGCACTATGCTCGTTTTGCCCACGCCCGGAGGTCCGACGAAGCAGAGTATGGGCGCTTTCATGTCCTTCTTCAGCTTGCTTACGGCAAGATATTCGACGATGCGCTGCTTTATCTTTTCCAGACCGTAATGGTCTTCCTCAAGCACTTTACGCGCGTAAGAGATATCTATCTCCTCCCCGCCGACTTCGTTCCACGGCAGGTCGAGTATCGTTTCGATATACCCGCGCGAGACCGCGCTCTCGGGCGACGTGGGAGACATGCGGCTCATTTTGTTCACCTCTTTGAGCGCTTTCTCCTTGGCGTAATCGGGCATGTTCTTCTTTTCGATCTTCTCGCGGAATTCGTCGAGTTCGCTCGCGTCGTCGCCCAGTTCGCTGTGCAGCACTTTTATCTGCTCGCGGAGATAGTACTCGCGGTGGCTCTTATCCATGCCGGCGCGCACCTTGTTCTCTATCTCCTTCTGGAGCGCGGCGACGCTGCAATACCTTTCAACATGCTCGTATATATCCTCGAGCTGAGAATACCTGGAACGCATGGAAAGGAGCTCCTGACGCTCGACGTTGTCGTTATAATAAACGGATGCCATCTCGCCGATGAATTCGTTCAAGTCGTCCATGGACGGCTCGCTGTCGAACAGTTTGGACGAAAGCTGCATGGAGCGGATGAGCGCAGAACGCAGAGCGCCGCGCACCGCGATCATCATCACTTCGTCGTCCGCCTTTTCTTCGAACTCTTCGAGCGTGACGCGCATCACGGGAGAAGCGGACACGAAGTCCTTTATCTCCATGCGGCGCACCCCGGAGGCGATGATGCTGAGCCCGCCTTTGGAATTGCGTATGAGCTGTTTGACGCGCGAAAGCGTTCCCACGCGAGAGACCGCCTCGGGCGAAATATCTCCCGACGGCGTAAACGTAAAGAACACCTCGCTGTTCGTTTCCACCGCCTTCATGAGCGCGTTCACCGAGGAGCTTTTACCGATATTGAACGAGGACATGTGCCCCGGAAACACCACCGCGTTATCCACGCCCACGAGGATATACGACGGCTCCGCTTCGGGAACATGCGTCTCGTAATTTTCCATGGTATTTTCGTTCATAACAGGATTATAACATACATTTGTTAAAAATGCAATAAAAAAGGAACATTCGCCTGCCGTGAGGGATGTTCCTTTTTTTGACTTCGTATTGCACGCGCCGCGCGTCAAGCCGCTTTTTTGCGGGTTATCACGGGTGCGGCTTTGCCTTTTATCACGTCTGCGGTGATTGTCACCGAGTCGATGTCCTTCTGCTCGGGCGCGGTGTACATGAGATCCATCATAGCGTTCTCGATGATGGTGCGCAGCCCGCGCGCGCCGGTATCCAGCTCGATCGCCCTGTCCGCTATCGCTTCCACGGCGCTCTTTTCGAAGTTCAGCCTGATGCCGTCCATCTCGAACAGTTTTTCGTACTGCTTGATGAGCGCGTCCTTGGGCTCGGTGAGTATGGAGACGAGAGCCGCGCGGTCGAGCGCGTTGAGACTGACCGTAACCGGTACTCTGCCCACGAACTCGGGTATCAGACCGAATTTGATGAGATCCTGCGGCTGCACTTCATGGAACGCCTCGCTGACGCTCACCTCGTGCTTGGACTTGACCGTACCGCCGAAGCCCATCGAGCTGCCTTCTTTGCGCTGCTCGATTATCTTCTCCAGCCCGACGAACGCGCCGCCGAAGATGAAGAGGATATTGGTCGTATCTATCTGCAGGCATTCCTGCTGAGGGTGCTTCCTTCCGCCCTGCGGAGGGACGTTCGCGACGGTGCTCTCTATTATCTTGAGCAGCGCCTGCTGCACGCCTTCGCCGGATACGTCGCGGGTGATGGACGTGTTCTCGCTCTTGCGGGATATCTTGTCTATCTCGTCGATATACACGATACCTATCTCCGCTTTGGGGATATCGAAATCGGCGTTCTGGATGAGTTTGAGCAGGATGTTCTCCACGTCCTCGCCCACATAACCTGCCTCGGTGAGAGTGGTCGCGTCCGCCACCGCGAATGGCACGTTGAGTATGCGCGACAGCGTCTGCGCCAGGAGGGTCTTGCCGCAGCCCGTCGGGCCGAGCATGAGAATATTGCTCTTTTTGAGTTCGATATCGCTCGCTTTGTCCTTGCCGTGCGCCGCGTTGTAGTTTATGCGCTTATAGTGGTTGTACACCGCCACGGACAGCGCTTTTTTCGCTTCGTCCTGACCGACGATGTACTCGTCCAGCCTTTTCTTGATCTCTACCGGAGTGGGAAGATCGGGCAATGCGGGAGCGCCGCCGGTGCTCGCTTTCTCCTCGCTTTCGCCGAACAGCAGATCATTGCATATCTCCACGCATCCGTCGCAGATACATACGCCGCTGGGCGCGCTTATCAGTTTGCCCACCTCGCTCTCGCTGCGGCCGCAGAATTCGCAATGTCTGTCCTTATCGAAAATATCCATTTAACCTCTCTTCTCGAATATCTTGTCGATAAGACCGTATTCGAGAGCTTCCTGCGCGCTCATATAGTAGTCGCGCTCGACGTCCTTTGCCACCTGCTCGAAAGGCTTGCCCGTCTTTTCGGCAAGGATGGTCGTCATCTTCTTCTTTATCTTATTAATATGCTCCGCCTGGATGACGATATCCGTCGCCTGCCCCTGCGCGCCGCCGAGCGGCTGGTGGATCATGATCTCGCTGTTGGGCAGGCTGATACGCTTGCCTTTCGCGCCCGCCGCGAGCAGGAACGCGCCCATGCTCGCCGCCATGCCCACGCATATCGTGGACACGTCGGGCTTGATGAAGTTCATCGTATCGTATATGCCCATGCCGGCGGACACCGATCCGCCCGGAGAATTGATGTACAGGCTGATATCCTTATCCGGATCCTTTGCTTCGAGATAGATCAGCTGCGCGATGACTATGTTCGCGCTGACGTCGTTCACCTCTCCGTTGAGGAAAACGATGCGATCCTCGAGCATGCGGGAGTAAAGGTCGTAAGACCGCTCTCCGCGATTGGTCTGTTCGATGACCATGGGCACAAGTTCGTTTCTTATCATTTTTTACCTCTTTGTCGTCATTATTCGGTAACGGCAGAGGAAACAAGAAGTCCGAGCAGTTTATCCATCACGATCTCGTTTTTGAGATAGGACAGTTCGCGCTCGTCCGGCTTGCGTTTCTCGCTGCCGTCTTCCGGCTCGGGCATGGAGTCGAGATACTTCTTCTCCGCCTCTTCGTCCGTTGCCGTGATACCTTCGCGCTTTATCATTTCTTCAAGGCACAGTCTGGTGAGTGCGCCGCGCTTAGCCTGATCGTGGTTCTGTTTGCGGTATTCTTCTTCGCACGTGCCGAGGTACTTGAAGTAATCCTCGATAGAGATGCCCTGATAGTACAATCTCATGGAAAGATCGCGGAGCATGTCGTCGAGATAGGAATTTATCATGACCTCGGGGATGTCCGCTTCCGAAGCGTCCGTTACCGCGTTGATGACCGCGTTCTCCTTCTCGGTGCGCTCGCGGCGCTCGTTGTTCTCTTTCATGCGCTTCTCGACGCTCGCGCGGTAGTCCGCGAGAGTATCGAACTCGGAAACGTCCTTAGCCCATTCGTCGCTCGGCTCGGGCACGACTTTACGGCTGACCTTGTTCACCTTGCACTCGAACACAGCCTCTTTGCCCGCGAGCTCATCCGCATGATAATTTTCGGGGAAAGTCACTTTGACCGCACGCTCTTCGCCCGCTTTCGCGCCTATGAGCTGATCCTCGAATCCGGGGATGAAGGAACCGCTGCCGAGGGTGAGATCGTACTTCTCCGCAGAGCCGCCGTCGAACGGTACGTCGTTCACGCTGCCCTTGTAATCGAGATTGACTATATCGCCGTTTTCCGCCTCGCCGTCCTTTTCTTCTATCTTGGCGCCGCGCTCGGCGATACGGCGAAGTTCGTCGTCGACATCCTTCTCCGTTACATTATACTCTATTTTGGGGATCTTGATACCTTTATATTCGCCCAGCTTCACTTCGGGGCGCACGGGGAACCTGAGCGTGAATTTGACTTTCTTCCCCGTCATCGACTCGATGTTCGCGCTCGGGCGGTCGATGGGCTCGAGAGTATCGTCCTTCTTATCCGCGATATCGTCCAGGAATTTCTCCCAGCCGCTCTGCACGAGGATATCGAGAGCGTCGTCGGCGAACACGCCCGCGCCGTAATACTGCTCTATCATGTGTTTGGGAGCATGACCTTTACGGAATCCGGGCACGTTGTATTTGCCTTTCGTCTGCGCGTATGCCTTGCTTTCCGCGTCCTTCCACTCCGCTTCGCCGGCTTCGAAGGCAAGCGTTACTTCACTCTTTTCTCTGCTTACAGTGTACTTCATTGCAGCTCCTTGACTGACTGTTGATTTTACATCTTTCGATTATGCCTAAATATGTTATCACAAACGGAAAAGTATGTCAAATCATATTTACTTTTTTTTGTATTTATATTAAAATAGTAACGAAAGACACCGGAGGTGCTTATGCCCGCAGACGCGATAAACTACGGAAAACTCGCCGAAGAACTGCACGGAAAATTGTCCGACGGCAGGATAGACAAGATAATCATGAGCGACAAGACCACGCTCGTGCTGCGCATACGCGCGCGCGGGAAGAACAACGATCTGCTCGTCACCGCCGCGGCTTCGCCGCGTTGCTTTCTTACCGCCAACGCCCCCAAGGGCACGGACGTGCCGCTGTCGTTCTGCCTGCACCTGCGCAAGCACATAGGCGGCGGAGTCATAAGCGCCGTCGAAGCGCTGCCCTTCGAACGGATACTCGCGTTCCGCATACGCTCGCGAGGCGATCTCGGCGAGCCGCTGGCATACACGATGTACGTCGAGATCATGGGCAAGTACTCCAACGTCGTGCTAACCGACGGTTCGGGAAAGATAACGGACGCGCTCAAACACGTCGGTTTCGAAGAGAGCCGACCCATCATGCCCGGGCTGGTATTCTCCCCGCCCCGCGACGAAACGCGTTTCGACCCCGTGGACGAACGTGCCGACGCGCTCGCGAGCGGCTGCGCACCCGACGAGCTGCCCGCAGTGATGGTGAACAGACTGCGTGGGCTTTCCGCCGTTACCGCCGCCGAGATAGCGAACATCGCCGGAACGAACGACATCGGGCTGTCCGCCGCCTGCCGCAAGCTGCTCGCCCGCCCCGCGGATCCCGTCGTTTATTACGACGGCGGCAAAGCGAAGGATTTTTCCTTCTGCCCGTTCGCCTCCGTGACCGCCGAGCGAAAGACGTTCGATTCGCTCTCCGAGGCTATGGACGAATACTACTCGTCCGCCGGCGCCGGCGACGAAAAGTCCGCTGCTCTTACCGCGGCGAAACGCGCGGTGAATGCTGCCCTGTCCAAACAGAAAAAAAAGCTGGCGGGCTTCGAGCGCGATCTCGCCTCGGCAGCCGATTACGAACACGAACGCATGTTCGGCGAACTCATCACGGCAAATATTTACCGCATAAACAAAGGCGATACGGCGCTCGTTGCCGACGATTGGTACAGCGGCGAAAAGGTCACGATAAAACTCACCGAGAACTCGCCGCAGGAGAACGCGCAAAAGCACTTCAAACGTTATCAGAAAAAGAAGCGCACGGTCGTCAGCCTTTCCGAGCAAAAAGCAGAGACCGAACGCGCGATAGACTACCTCGAAAGCGTGGACGCGGCGCTCGACTGCGCGTCTTCCCTCTCGGACGTCGAAGCGATAACCGAAGAGCTGGAAGGCGAGGGATATATCCGCACGCAGGGCATGCGGCGGGGCAAAACGGTGAGCGAGCCGCGCAAGTACGATATAGAGGGATATACCGTACTCGTCGGCAAAAGCAACGTGCAGAACGACCGCATCACCAAAGAGGCGCGCGGCGACGATATATGGCTGCATGTACAGGGGTTCCACGGCAGTCACGTCATACTCAAAAGCAAAGGAAAGGAGCCGCCCCGCTCCGCGCTGCTGCGCGCGGCAAGCCTTGCCGCATTCTTTTCCAAAGCGCGCCTTTCCGAGAACGTGCCCGTGGACTACACGCACGTCAAAGACGTCCATAAAAAACGCGGCGCCGCCCCCGGCAAAGTGGACTACTTCGGCGCGAAAACGCTGTACGTCACGCCCGAAGCCCCCGAGAAAGAGTGAGTTCGCTCATACTCGACCCATCATCAATAAAACATCAAAAATTAAAGATCGAGATGTAAAAACATCGGATAAAAAAATCCGATGTTTTTATGACTGTAGCTCAAGCGCAATCAAAATCTCACCTGTTTAATGATTCAAAACCGTTTCCAGCAATACGTTTTCATGAAATCGCGGATCGCGGAAAGTTCCTCGCCTTCGTAATAACACACGAGCATGACCTTAAATTCGGATACGCGATCTTCCGGAATAACTATATACCCGCCTCCGTGGGATATGAGATAATGATTAGCGAAGATCACGGACGCACGCTTGTTCCCGTCGAGAAATATCTGCGTTTTCATGCAGTACATGCAGAGGTCTATTGACTTGTCGATGTCTTCTCCGTCACCCGAGACTATATCGTCTATACGCTGCTTTACGTCTGCTTCCAAAGGAAGCGGAGGAACATAAGATGTTCCGCCGATAGTAACGGGCACGCCGCGTATCCTGCCGCCTTCGAGATAAAAACCTTCGTTCACCAGCCTCGCAATATGGCAAAGCAAATAATAATCGGTTTTACTTGCCACCACATCGCGATCCAATATAAATTCCCATGCATGCTTTAAGTTGAGTATCTTCTGCACGTCGGATGCGGTCACTCCGTTCACAACGCCGTTTTCTATGATCTCCGCGGTCTGCGGGAAAGAAGTCGCCACACCCTCGAGAACAGCCTGATCGTAAATATTTGCTTTCATATTCGCACGTGCGAAATCTATATTCCGTACCACTCGCGGCGTAAGTTCGTCCGCCGAATATCCGAGAGCCGCGAGACGTCCGTCGATATGACGCAGCTCGCGACGTATCGCCTTTGCCTCTTCATTGTTACGCAACAGAAGATTATAAAGCTCATCCGTATATGCGCCTATATATGAAGAAGTCAGCCTTCCCGCTTCTCTCTTGCGGGTATATATGAATTTTTTACCGCCATGTTCCTTTATCTCGGGCGTTCCGTCGTAAGGCAAAAGCCGCGATCTGGCATGCAAATCGGCTCGACGGCTGAGCAATTCTTTTATCTCGTTAAATCCGGCAGGCATCTCTTCTCTCCTTTTGGGGAATTTTCTTATGTAAATTATATAAAATAGTTCCCCAAAAGGCAAGCATTTGAGGAACGACTAAAAGCGATAATTTGTATTATTTTATGATTTTCGGTCAGTCGGAGACCGCGACATAATCGTGATCCGCCTCGACGCAGGCGAATATGCCGCAGTTTTGAAGATCTTCGAGAGCCCGAAGGACGTTATCCTTCCCCGGTATCTCCAATTCGATACGCACCATAACGCGGTGAGTGTAGTCGTACACCTCGTAAGGCTCGTTCTCGAAATAAAATTCCGTTTTATAAGCGTCTATATTTTCTATCCCGTCCAATACTTTTATGACGTAGTTACGATCGTAAAAGCTGCCGGGAACGCCTATGCCGCTGTGTTCGGCGTCGAGTATCGCGATCAGAGAACCCGCGGCAAAATCGTCTTCGAGCGAAGGTACCGTATGATAGCTCCGCAATGAGCGGTCGTACTCTTCGCACTTTATATAGTTTTCCTTATCTTCGGCGGTGTAAAACGTTTCGCCGTACGTCCCCACTTTCCCGGGAGGAGCAAACGTGCGCGCGAAAAAGCACCCGCCCACGATCAGGACGACAAACAGAGTCGCAAAGATATACACAAATATTTTAGTAGCGCGTTTCATCTGCCGCCTCCGACTTGTTCTTTCGCTTAAAGTATAGCACCGAAACGCGGTTTTGTCAATACACCTTTCCGAAAAACATGACGGCGTCCATAGGGACGGTCAGTCTGCCGCCGCGGGCGTACCTGTCGTACAACTCCGCAAGCGCGGCGACGTAAGCGGTATAGCCGTCGCTGCCCGGAGCGGGAGCGTATGACGATGAAAGACACCTGCCGACGAACTCCTCTTCCCCGAAGAATACCGTATCGTTCGAAAAGGACGCGACATCGCTCGTTCCTTTTGCGAAAAAGTCGTCGAACGACCGTATGTCTTTGTCCGAATAACCGCCCGAAAATCCTCCGAACAGCGGGCAGTATTTTTTATTGACCGAATAAAGCTCGTCGCGGATATCGCAGCTTTTGCGGATATTCCATATGAGCGCGACGTGACCGCCGTTTCGGAGGAGACGCGCGCATTCTCTCCCGAACGCAGCGCGATCGAACCAATGGAACGCCTGCGCCGCCGTGATAAGTTCTGTCGACGCGGGCGGAAGAGGGATGTTATCCGCCGCCGAAGAGATCACCTCGACGTTATCCCGCCCCGCGGCGTTTGCGCATAACTTCCGCCTCATGTCCGCATTCGGCTCCACGCATATCAGTCTGCCGCAAAGCGGCGCGAGCGGCAATGCGAATTTTCCCGTGCCCGAGCCCGTATCGATGACCGTGCCGACCCTTTCGGGCAAAAAGCGCCTCGAAATAAAGTCATACAACGCCTGCGGGTATGACGGTCTGAATCTTTCGTACACATCTGCTTTGCCGCTGAATTTTTCCGTGTTATCCATATCCGCACCTATCGCAAAGGGGGCTTCTTTGAAAAGAAGTCCCTTGCGAAAACTTATATCATAAACGATATCTTCAATATGAAGCCGGCGACGGAAAGCGCAAACGCGACGCTCATCGCGATCGATATTATCAGTGCGTTGCGGAATTCGGGTGTGCCCTTCGGCGAATGCGCGAGCTGAACGAAACGCATGACCGCCGAGATCGCCGCACCGACCGCGAACATCGCAAAGCCGACGGCACCCACGACGGGTGTTTCCGCGAACAGCCCCACTATGAGCACTATCGCCGCAGCAACGAGCACTATATCGCATATCTGCTTCCAGCCGAAACGCGAAAAATATCCGCTTCCCTTGCCTTGCATACTTTCCTCCGACTTGCTTATTTTACGCCGCGGCTGCCCGGCTTATACGGCGCGGGCGCACCCGACTTGCAAAGCGGGCA
>DXHS01000009.1 GCA_019113275.1 Candidatus Protoclostridium stercorigallinarum | reverse complement strand
TATGATCACGCACAGGTAATAGAATTTGTTCTGTACTTTAAGATAAGTAATATCGCTGCACCAAACGAGATCGGGAGCCTTTTGCGTGAAATTCTGTTTAAGTAAGTTTTGTGCCTCGAAAGAAAGATCTGCATACACAAAACAAGGCTTTTTAGCGCGAAACGAAGGCAACTTCATATCTTTCATTAAACGGTACACTCTTCCCGCGGAAATGTGTATGCAAAATTCACTTGCAAGCAGTTTCTGTATTTTGTAAGTGCCGGGACGTGAATCGTGAGAAGAGTATATCTGTAAGATACACGAACGTATCATGCGATTCTCCGCAACGCGCGGCGGGATAACGGTAGAATTGAAATGCTTGTAATACGAACTGCGATTAACGCGCAGGACGCGGCAAAGAACGGATATACTGTGTTGAAAACGAAGTGCATGAACGGCGTTCAGTCTTTGCCGGAGTGTGGAGTGAAGATTGCAATCGCTTTTTTTAAGATGAGGTTCTCCTCTTCGAGCATGGCGTTGCGCTTTTGAAGATCCTTGATCTGCTGAGCGGTAACAACGGTATCGTCGTCGATCTTGACTTCGGAAAAATTCTTTACCCATTTAGACAAAGCGCTCATGGAAATACCGTATTCTCTGGAAAGCTGAGACATTGATTTACCGTTCTGGTAGAGAGTGACGATACTTTTCTTGAACTCGTCCGAGTACTTGGGATAGGTCTTGTCCGACATATGATTGTCCTCCTTGATGTGAAAATTGTTCTGTCCACTTTATTGTACCAGCCTTCGCTTTTTCTTGTCTACTTTTTTAGTATAGATCCACAAGAGAGAATAGGCGAAAAAAGGACCGCCGCTTTAGCGGCAGCCCGAGAATGCGTTGCGGCTGGAAGCCTATTCGGTGCGTCTTGAGACGCAAGCCGGTAATATGCCCTTGAAGGGCTTGTGCATACCACGCGTTAAACGCGTGGTATTGATTCGTATCATTGCCGATCTTTCGGCGAACGCATCGCGAAGAAGTTCTGCTTAAAACCGTTTCACAAGAACTTTCCTCAATATCATGACGATCGCGGGGACGAGGAGCGCCTGGAGCAGGAGCCCGATAAAGCCGGACTGTATCTGCGACCAGACGAGCGCGGGGGTAAAGGGCGCGACGCCTTGGAATATCACGGCGAGGAGAAGGAAGAACGTTCTGCCCGCGGTCGCCGCGAGGAGCACGGCGGGGAAAGCCATCCAACCGCTTGCGTATATTTTGCGCGAGAACGCGCCCGAGACGAGCGCGAATACCGCGAGTTCCGCGATCATGAAGGGCAGGCGGGCGGCCGCCGGCATGGGCGAGCCCGCAAGAGAGGTGATGAGGAAGCTGACGAGCGGCGAAGCGATGCCCGTTCCCAGTCCCCAGCGAACGCCGAGCAGGCAGCCCGCGAGCAATACGGGCAGGTACATGGGCAGCCATGTCATGCCGCCTTCCGCTCCCGCGGCGATGTGTACTATCTGCGGCAGCGCTACTGCGAGCGCGACGAGCGCGGCTGCGATGAACGTCTTTACGGTGACTTTTGCGCGCACCGATACGTTGTGCGAGGTAAGTATGTTTTCTATCACGGGTATTTTCTCCTATACATATTCAGGATAACGCTTTTACCGAGCGCGCGAGCTCGTCGCGGATATGTATGTGCTGAGGGCATGCCTGTTCGCACTTGCCGCACTTTACGCACTTGTCCGCGCGTTTTTTGCCGTGGCTGTCCACCAGCCAGTCGAGCTGCGATCTCGCGTAAGCGAGGTTGTCGAAGTATATAAGGTCGTTCATCGCGTTGAGCGTGCCGGATATGCCGATATCCATCGGGCACACCTTTGCGCAGTAATTGCAGGACGTGCAGGGGATAACGGGTATCTTTTTGAGTTCTTCCTGCGCCGCGGCGATGACGTCCAGCTGCGAAGCCGTAAGTCTTCGGAAGTCCTTCATGTAAGAAAGATTGTCCTTCATCTGCCCGGGCGTGCTCATGCCCGAAAGCACGGTGATCACGCCGTCTAGGCTCGCGGCGTAGCGTATCGCCCAGCTCGCGACGGAAGAGTCGGGTTCGGCGGCTTTGAATATTTCCGCGACCGCTTTCGGGGGAGAAGCGAGCATGCCTCCGCGCACGGGTTCCATTATGATGACGGGTTTGCCGTGGCGGCGCGCCGTTTCGTAGCATTCGCGCGAGCGCACGGCGGGGTTGTCCCAGTCGGCATAGTTTATCTGCAGCTGTACGAATTCCGCTTCCGGGTGCGCCGTGAGTATGGCGTCCAGCTCGTCGGGCGTGGAGTGGAATGAGAACCCGACGTGCTTTATGAGTCCCTTTTCCTTCATGCCGAACGCCCAATCCCATATGCCGAAATCGTCGAAGTAGTGCGTGCGGCTCTCGCCGAGATTGTGCAGCAGGTAGAAATCGAAATATCCCGCGCCCGTCTGCCGCAGGGAAGTATCGAACTGTGCGAGCGCTTCTTCGCGCGTCTTGCAGTTTATCCATGCCGCGAGTTTCGTGGCGAGCACATACTTTTCGCGCGGGTATCGCTCCACGAGCGCCTGCCTTATCGCGTCCTCACTGCCTGCGTAAGCCCATGCGGTATCGAAATACGTAAAGCCCGCGTTCAGGAACATGTCGACCATCTCCGACGTTTCGGCGATGTCTATCTTTCCGTCCTTCTGCGGCAGGCGCATGAGGCCGAAGCCCAGTTTTTTGATATCCTCTCCGAGGTATGCCATTGAGTGTCCTCCTTATGTCATTTGCCGAACCAAGCGGCGATTTCCTTCATGCGCGCCGACTGTCGCACGCCGAACGGGCAGCGTTTATCGCAGTGCCCGCAGCCGATGCAGTCCGAAGCGTACCGCGAGAGTTTGGCGTAATGGTCGGCGGCGAGTTTGTCGCCCGCGCGTGCGAGATCGTGATACTTGTTTATCATGCCGATGTCCAGTCCCGCGGGGCAGGGCTTGCAGTGGTTGCAATAAACGCATTTGCCCGCGGCGTCCGCGGGCGCGAACGTGCCTATGACCGACCAGTCCTTTTCCTCGTCCTTCGCGTCGAAGTATTCGAGCACGCGTTCGAGATCGGCGCGGCTCCTGACCCCCGGCAGCACGGTGATCACGCCCGGCTTGTCCAAAGCGTACTTTATGCACTGATACTCGGTGAGCGCTTTGCCGAACGGGGAAGTGCGCGCGTCGAGCAGCTGCCCGCCCGAGAACGGCTTCATCACCGTCAGTCCCACGCCTTCCGCTTCGCAGCGGCGGTATAGCGCTTCGCGCTCGTCGGTGCCGCCTATCGCGAATTCGCCTTGGCGGTAGTCGTATGCGGGGTTGATGCTGAACATGACGATGTCCGGCAGTCCGGTGTCAAGCAGCCTGTTCGCTATGGCGGGCGAGTGCGTGGACAATCCTATGTGCCTGACGATACCGCTCGCACGGTATTCTTCGAGAGTTCCCAACGCGCCCGCCCGGTACTTGTCCCAGTCTTCGGGCTCGTCTATGCAATGGATGAAACCGTAATCTATGTAATCGGTGCCGAGCGCTTTTAACTGCGCTTCCACCGAGCGTTCTATCCTGTCGCGTTCGGTCGTCCAGCCGTATTCGCCGCCCGAGTAATCCGCGCCGAAATGCAGCTGAAAGAATACGTTCTGCCTCACGCCCGCGAGCGCTCTGCCGTAGAAGGGGAAACACGAGCTTTCGCTCGCCGCAAGGTCGAAATAGTTCACGCCGCGTTCGTACGCAAGTGCTACCGTCTCCGTCCCTTCTTTTTCTCCCGCCTCGTGCAGCGAGCTCGCGCCCATGCCTATAACGCCGATGCGGTCGCCCGTCCTTCTGTTTATGCGATATTCCATTCTCTCCTTACCCTCTGTGCGTTTTCCGCGTGTCGTGTTCGGAATATGTATCGCATATATTTTATCACGCCTTCGCATTTCTGTCAATATCCGTTTCCGATATTCCGTATGCTTATTTTCAATACCTTGCGTTCGCGGAACGAATAGATGTTTTATGCCCGATAATGATCAGGCAACATGTACCGAATTCGTAGGAATGTCGTCGGATATTCCGTCCGGAGGGAAACGTGGCGTCAGCAAAAATAAAAGGGAAGCCGTAGACTTCCCTTTATTTTTGCGGTAAAACGCCACGTTCCTTGTTAATCGACGGCTTTCATGGAGTCTGCCATGTTGATGCGGTTGAGTTTAGGCAAAAGCATGAGGTCGACGAGCCCGCTGAACGCGAACGTGAGCGCGACCGTGACCAGGTACGTCCACCACTCGACGGAGAGCGGGAATATCATAAAGCTCGAGCTTATGCCGTTGACGAGGAAGGCGAGCAGCCCCACGCCCAGACCTATGCCGAATATCACGCCGAATATCACGAGGAACATGATCTCGCGGAATACGTAGCCCGAGACTTCCCGTCGTCGGTAACCCAATACTTTGAGCGTGGCTATCTCCTTGCGCCGCTCGCAGATATTGATGTTCGTGAGGTTATACAGCACGATTATCACGAGCAGCCCCGCCGCAAACACTATGACGAGCGTGACCAGCCCTATCGTGGACGTGATGTTCTCGAACTGCTCTTTGAGGTCGTCGGAGAATGTAACGCCGCTCACGCAGTCGAGAGAGAACAGCGCTTCCTTGGCTTCCGTTATCGCGGCGTCGTCGCCTTCGGGCACGGGCGTTTCCTTGATCAGCAGGGTATTCGCCGCGGGCAGGGCCTCGCCGAACGCCGCTTCGTAACTGTCCTCGCCGAGGAACAGCCAGCATTGCGAGTATATGGTCATCACTCCCGTGACTTCCAGCTCCGCGCTCTTGCCGTCCGAAAGATGGACTTCCACGGTATCGCCTTCGCCCACGCCGTAAGCCTTTTGCAGACCCTTGGATATGATGACAGAATCCGCGTCGTAATCGCAGTCCACTTCGATGTACCCGTCGAGCGTAGCGGGGTCGGATACCGCGATAACGGATACCGTATCGCTGTTTTCGTATTCGTCGCCCGTGTATATCGTGCCGTTTGACTTGTATATCTCTATATTGTTGTCGCCGTCGCCGAGGTAGCCGGAAAGCGTTTCGTTGTCCTGCCAGCCCTCTTTCACGCCTATCTCCAGCTGATAGGAGAATATCTTGTCGAACTGCAGCTCGTTGACCGCAGTCATCGTGTTCATGAGCCCGAAGCCCGCGAGTATGAGCGCCGAGCACCCCGCGACGGAGAGCACCGTCATTATGAGATTGCGCTTGAAACGGAAGATGTTGCGGAACGCCGCCTTATACTTGAACGACATCTTTTTCCACAGCGGCGAACGTTCGAGCAGTATGCGCTTGCCCGGCTTAGGCGCGCGCGGCTGGAGTATGGACGCAGGCGTCTCTTTGAGAGACGAGTAGCTCGCGAACACCGTCACGAGTATGACCGCCGCGACCGTGCCCACGAAAGCGATCACGCAGAACAGCCAGTCGGCGGTGAACAGCAGCGTGGGCAGGATATACATCGACCCGTAGGCGTTCCAAAGCACGAGAGGGATGAGGAAAGCTCCGAACGGCACGCTCACCGCGCATCCGAGCAGCGCCGCCATTACGCTGTAAAAGATGTATTTGCCCACTATCTGCGAACTGTTATAGCCCAGCGAGCGCAGCGTGCCTATCTGCCCGCGGTCGTCGTCCACCATACGCACGATGGTGGAGAATGCGACGAGCGCCGCTATGACGATGAAGAACACCGGGAATATGCCCGCTATCTGCGTCACTTTGTCTATGTTTATGGACATGCTGTAATAGGACGCGTTCGTCTTGCGGTTGAGCACATACCAGTCCGCAGCGCCGTCCTCTTCGTCGATGTCCTCTATCATCTGCTGTACGGAAGCCGAGTATTCGTCGTAATCCGTCGTGAACGCAGTGTGCGCCGTGCCTCCCGCGGATATCCACAGCTCGGTATAGTACGGCTTGTTTTCGTAGCTCATCAGCGAATCGTCGGGGAACCATACCGTTTCCGCTTTTATCGTGTCCGCCGAGCCGAATACGATGATGTCGAGTTTGCCGCTGCCTATCGTGCACGATTCGCTCGCCTTGGTGAAGTACAGCGGGGAAGTGACGATGCCCGTGACCGTGAGCTCTCCGCCGCTGCCGTCGTCCTGCGCGTTGGGCACGAGAGCCGCGTCCTCGGCGTTGCCGTTGCCGTAGGCGAGCACGTCGCCCACGGCTATGTCGTACATGTCGCCGAAGGGCTGTACCGCGACCACTTCGCCGACGGCGTTCGGCCATTCGCCGCTGACGAGGGTGAGGGAATCGACGTCCGTCAGCCCCGTTTTACCGTTTTCGCCCGCGGCAAACACGCGCACGGCTTTTTCGGCGTTCTCGCCTTCGACGGAGTAATAGACGTCCGCGCTCACGACGCCTTCTACCGTTACGTCCGTTATGCCCTTGTTCTTGAGCCCGTTCCTTATATTACCGATCGCTTCGTCGTCGGGGAGAGCGTCGGCAAGGGCGTTCATGTCGCTTATGAGTTCGTTACGTTCTTCCTCCGTCATGCCGAGGATGTCGCCGATACCCGACGGCATCTCGGGCATTTCGGTCACGCCGGGGTATATCGTGTAGTCGTGGTACGCGGCGTCGTCGAAATAGGTATTGAACGACGTCTTCATATCCGGCGTGACGAAGGAGAGCCCCATGAGCAGCGCAACGCCGAGCGCGATTATACCCGTGATCGCGATGAACCGCCCGAAGCTGCTGCCGAACTCCTTGAATACTATTTTGGCATGTTTTTTCATATTGTCACCGCCTTATCGCGCTTACCATACGAGTTCTTCCACGGGTATGGGGTGTTCGTTCCTGTGCTCGAAGGCTATCTTGCCGTTCTTGATGCCGAACACATGGTCCGCCATCTTGGTCAGCTCCGAGTTGTGCGTGATGATGATGACCGTCTTTCCGCTCTCGCGGCATATGCGCTGGAGCAGTCCGAGTATGTTCTTGCCCGTTTCGTAGTCGAGCGCGCCCGTAGGCTCGTCGCAGAGCAGTATCTTGGGATTCTTCGCTATCGCGCGCGCGATGGCGACGCGCTGCTGCTCGCCGCCCGAAAGCTGAGCGGGGAAGTTCTTCATGCGCTCGCCGAGCCCCACGCTCTCGAGGGTGGCTTTCGCATCCAGCGGGTCGCGGCATATCTCGTTGGCGAGCTCCACGTTTTCCAGCGCCGTCAGGTTCTGTACGAGGTTGTAGAACTGAAACACGAACCCCACGTCGTAGCGGCGGTAAAGCGTGAGCTCGCGCGAGGTCATTTTGCCTATGTTCTTGCCGTCGAGGAACACGTCGCCCGACGTCGCGGTATCCATGCCGCCGAGTATGTTGAGCACCGTCGTCTTGCCTGCGCCGCTCGGTCCCACGACAACGCAGAATTCGCCCTCGTCTATGGAGAGCGTAACGCCGTCCGCGGCATATATCTTGTTGCCGCCCATGTCGTAGATCTTGTAAACGTCCTTCATCTCCACGAACGCGTGGGTATCGTTCGTCTCTTCCGTCGCAATCGCTTTGCCTTCCGTGTTTTCCATGGCTGCATCCTCCTTGCACGCACGGTGCCGACACACTTCCTTATATTACACTTATATGATATCCGCATAAGTTTAATCGTATATTAATGTTCGGCTTTTTAATGTGCTCACTTTGTGAAAACTTTTTATCCGGCGCGGCGAAGAGTTGCTCCTGCCGCGTCAAAAACGGAAAGCTGCGGTCGGAAAACGGAGTTGACAAACTTCCGCGCGCGGGATATAATATCCTCATGAAAGGTCTTATCGTTATAAACGCCTATTGGCGGGCGGAGTGCGTGACGGAACAGGCGGGGCGCATAAAAGAGGAGCTGGAAAAGGCGGGCGCGGAAGCGGAAGTGAGGCGCAACGGCTTTTTGCCGTGCTCGGCGGGCAGGGGGATAGTGAGCGAGGTCGCGGGCAGCTGCGACTTCTGCGTATACCTGGATAAGGACAAGTATCTTTCGGCGCTGCTCGAAGCGGGCGGCATGAGGCTTTTCGATACGCACGCGGCGATCGCTCTGTGCGACGATAAGATGGCGACGTATACCGAGCTCGCCCGCCGCGGCATACCCGTGCCGCGCACCGTGCCCGCCCCGCTGTGCTATACTCCCGGTTCCGTTCCGTCGGCGGATATGCTGGATAAGGCGGAACGTCTTTTCGGCTACCCGATGGTCGTAAAGACCTCATACGGTTCGGGAGGAAAGGGCGTTTACAAGGCGGACTGCCGCGCGGAGCTGGAGGATATCGAGCGCCGTCTGCTCTTTTCGCCGCATATGTTCCAGGAGTATATCCGCCCGAGCGAGGGCAGGGACGTGCGGGTCATAACGATAGGCGGCAAAGTGCTCGGAGCGATGCTCCGCCGCGCGCCCGAGGGCGAGTTCCGCTCCAATATCGCGGCGGGAGGCAGCGGCACGCCGTTCGAGCTCGACGACGCGGGCAGGGAACTTTGCGAGCGCGTGTCTTCCGTCGTCGGCGCGGACTATGCGGGCATCGACCTGCTTTTCGGCGAGGACGGGTACGTCGTATGCGAGGTCAATTCCAACGCGTTTTTCGGCGGGTTCGAGCGCGCGTGCGGCGTCAACGTCGCAAAGGCGTATGCCGAGCATATCGTGCGCACGATGGGCGGCAAAGCATGAAGAGCGAACATCAGACGCATACGATACCGCCGCTGTACGACGGGCGCAGCCGCGTGCTCATACTCGGCAGTTTCCCTTCGCCCAAGTCGCGCGAGAGCGGCTTTTATTACGGTCATCCGCAGAACAGGTTCTGGCGCGTGCTGTCCGACGTGCTCGGCGAGCCGTTCCCCGAAACGATAAACGCCCGCAAAAAAATGTGCCTCGACCGCGGCATAGCGCTGTGGGACGTCGTCGCCGAGTGCGACATCGCGGGAGCTTCGGACGCGGCTCTGCGTTCCGCCGTGCCCAACGACTTCGATGTGATACTCTCCGCCTGCGATATACGCGCGGTGTTCACGACGGGCAGGACGGCGGAACGGCTTTACGAAAAATTCACGGGGCGCGAGGCGATATGCCTGCCCAGCCCCAGTCCCGCCAATATGGCGGTGAGTTACGACAGACTGCGCGAGGCGTACTCGCACATAACGGATATGCTTGAAGATGAGTGACGGAGCAAAAACGGATACGTCCGGCGTGACCGGATTGCGCAAAAAGTTTTTCAGATACCTTGCGGCGGCGTTCGGCGCGGTGCTGACGACGTCCATTTATTCGTTCGTCGATACCGTCGTCGTAGGGCAGTACGAGGGCGAAACGGGTACCGCCGCCATAAGCTGCGTCACGCCCATATGGAACCTGTTCATAAGTTTCGGCATACTTTTCGGTATCGGCGGTTCGGTGATGTTCTCCGTATGCCGCGGAGCGGGCGACGAGCGCAAGTCGAACGAGTATTTCACATCTTCGCTGCTGTCCGTCGTCGGCGTGTCCGCGGTGCTTTACGTGTTGTTCCTCACGCTCAAAACGCCGCTGCTCTCGCTGTTCGGCGCGGGCGACGACGAGGTGGTGCTCGCAAAGGCTCTGGCGTACGTGAGCTGGATAGCCTACGTCATGCCGCTGTTCATCGTGGGGAATTATCTTTCGGCGTTCATCCGTAACGACGGCAACCCGCTGCTGGCGACGGTCGCGGTGGTGAGCGGCGGAGTGTTCAACATCTTCGGGGATATATTTTTCGTGTTCGGGCTGGATATGGGCATATCCGGAGCGGGGCTGGCGACGATGATGGGGCAGATACTGTCCTTCTGTATTATGCTCACGCATTTCGTCCGCCGAAAAAAATGCACGCTGCGTTTTGCGTGCCCGCACGGGTTTTTCGCGTTGCTCCTGCGCGTTCTGCGCGGCGGATTCGCGCCGTTCATCGTGGATTTTTCCCTGGGAGTGCTCGTCATACTGTTCAATAACCGTATCATGCAGCTCGGCGGGCAGACGGCGCTCGGCGTGTTCGGCGCAATCGCTACCACCGTACTGCTCGTGCAGGTGCTGTTTTACGGTGTGGGACAGGCTTTGCAGCCGCTCGCGTCCTTCGCTTACGGGGCGGGCGATACGCAGGCGCTCGGCAAACTGCTCAGGTACGCGCTGCTCACCGCGGCGGCGATGAGCGTTATATTTTTCCTTACGGCGATGTGCGCGCCCGCGGCTCTGACCCTCGTGTATATAGGCGAGCCGGGCGAAGAGACGCTTGCTCTCGGCGTGTACGCGTTCAGGGCGATGTCCGTACAGATGCTGTTCATGGGGATAAACGTAACGCTCGGATACTATTTCCAGTCGGTGCTCAAAGTGGCGACGTCCGTTATGATATCGCTGTTGCGCGGGCTCGTGCTGTGCTCGGCGTTGCTGTATCTTCTGCCTGCGGCGTTCGGCGCCTATGCCGTATGGTGGGCGATGCCCGCCGCGGAGGCGATGACCGCCGTCGTTTCGCTCGTTCTTCTCGCGGTTCGCCGCCCGCGCACGTCCGCCGCGCTTGCCAAACGGAAAGAAAAATGATATGATATGCTTATGGAAGCGAAGGAGAATTTTTGCGACAGACTGCTCCCGCTGTTCGGCGGCGAGGCATTGGATAAGCTCGCGCGCTCGCGCGTGATACTGTTCGGCGTGGGCGGCGTGGGCGGAACGTGCGCCGAAGCCCTCGTGCGCGGCGGCGTGGGCTGCCTCACGCTCGCGGACGGGGACGTGTTCACGCCATCCAATCTCAACCGCCAGCGGTTCGCCTATGTCGATTCGCTCGGCAGGAACAAGGCGGAGTTCGCCGCGGGCGAGCTGCGCCGTATCGCGCCGTCGGCGGAGATAACGGCGTTACCCGAATATTATTCGGAAAAGTCGGATATCGATCTTTCGGCGTATGACTTTATCGTGGACGCGATAGACGACATGCCCGCCAAGATCTGCCTTATCTGCCGCGCTCACGCTGCGGGGGTGCGTATGGTTTCCGCGTGCGGGGCGGGGAACAAGCTGGATCCCACGCGTTTCCGCGCCGCGGATATCTATTCGACGACCGTCTGCCCCATGGCGCGCGCTTTGCGCAAAGCCTGCCGTGAGCACGGTATCCCCGCGCTCCGCGTCGTATATTCGGACGAACCTCCCGCCGTCCGTTCCGCCGTGCCCGCGTCCGCGTCCTTCGTGCCGCCCGCCATGGGGCTTGCCCTCGCCGCCGAGGCGATAAAACAGCTCGCCGCGCGATGATATCGCGCGAGACGGCGGTTTCGGAAAGGCGCTTCCGCGCTCTTCACGAGATATCGACTATATTGCCCCGACTGTTTTGTGCGGTCGGGGTATTGACATTTTTTTTGAGATATGGTATACTTTGGCTGATATAGGAAATAAAACAGGAATAGTCGAAGGAGGCGGTTCATGCGCTATATACAAAGAAGTCTCGAACAGAGAGTGCGTGAAATGGCGGGTATGTTCAAATGCGTGCTCGTAACGGGGGCGAGGCAGACGGGTAAATCCACTATGCTGAAAAAGTTGTTCGGCGATATGCGTTATGTGTCGTTTGACGATCCGTATATCGAGGATCAGGCGAGGGAAAGCCCTCATATGTTCATGTCGCTCAACCGTCCGCCGGTGATATTCGACGAAGTGCAGCGCGTGCCCGAACTTTTTCGTTATATCAAAGCGGCGTGCGACGCGAGCGACGAACGCGGCATGTATATACTTTCGGGCTCGCAGCCGTTCGAACTTATGCAGGGGGCTTCAGAGTCGCTGTCCGGCAGAGTGGGGATAGTCGAGCTTGCGGGGTTGTCTCTTCGCGAGCTCGCGGGAGATACTTTCCGAAAACCGTTTTTGCCTGCCGAAGGGTATGTGTCCGAACGCGCTCATACGGCAAAAGCTCCGGACGACCTTTGGGGCGTGATACATAACGGCGGTTATCCCGGATTATACGGTGAAAAAACGGATTGGAACGCCTATTATTCGAGCTATGTCAAGACGTATCTCGAGCGCGACGTGCGCAGTCTGTCTGCCGTACACGATCTCGGCGACTTTCGTCGTTTCATGACGGCTGCTGCCGCGCGGACGGGGCAGGTCGTGAATTATGCTAACATCGCGGACGAAACGGGTAAAGATCAGACTACGGTAAAACGCTGGATGGATATACTCGAAGCGTCGGGTGTGGTGTATCTGCTCGAGCCGTATGCGTCGAGCGCTCTCAAACGTGCTATAAAAGCGCCCAAATTGTATTTCCGCGATACCGGTCTTGCGGCATATCTTACGCGCTGGCTGACTTCCGAAACGCTTGCGACGGGCGCGATGAGCGGGGCGTTTTTCGAAACGTTCGTCGTTTCGGAGATACTCAAATCGTATTCGAACGCGGGCGTCGATTACCGTTATTGCGTATCGTATTACAGAGGTAAAGACAAGGTAAAAACGACGAGCGGAGATACGGTATCCGTCCGTGAGAGTGAGATCGATCTCGTGCTCGAAGAAGGCGCCATATTATATCCCGTCGAGATAAAGCGCAATGTGCGCGCGAAAGCCGAGGCGGCTTTGGCATTTACGGTCCTCGATAAAGTCCCCGATCGTCGTCGAGGGACGGGCGCCGTTATATGCATGTGTCCTCAGCCGGGCATGCTGAGGGAGAATATCTTTCAGCTGCCTGTCTGGTATGTCTGAGTTTCGAGGAAAGCCGCTTTGTCTTTTTCGTGTTTTTTGACGTAAAACGTGCCGCGCGGCAAAAGACGGCTTTGCTTATCGCAAAGCCGTCTTTGTATTTGTATCTTTCGGACGATGGTATTGCGCGAGGCTCAGCCCGATATCTCCACGTTGTAGTCGGGGAGGTCGTCGAGGACGTCCTCGCCGCGGGAGAGGGCGGTTATGCCCGTGCGGGCGAGCTCGAGTATGCCGTAAGGCTGCATGAGCTCGATGAATTTGTCTATCTTGTTGGGTTCGCCGGTCATCTCGCAGGTGACGGATGAAGCGCCGACGTCTATGATCTTGACTTTCATCATGTTCGCGGTGCTCTCTATCTCCGGGCGGCGGGAGGCGGGGACTTTGACTTTTATGAGCAGCAGCTCGCGCTTGACGCATTCGGACGGCTTTAAGATGCGTATCTTATGGCAGTCCCACAGTTTGTCGAGCTGGCGCACGATCTGATTGATCTCGTCGTCCGTGCCGAGCGCGACGATGGTCATGCGCGACAGTTCGGGATTGTTCGTATTGCAGACGGACAGCGAATCGATGTTGTAACCTCTGCGCGCGAACAGTCCGCTTATGCGCGTGAGCACGCCCGACTTGTTGGTCACGAGCGCGGTTATTATATGCTTCTGAGTTTTTTCCGACATATCTGCCTCCTCAGTTTATGACCGGTTTCGCGGTCAGTATCGCGTCGAAATTCCGTCCGGGCGGGATCATGGGCAACACGAATTCGTCCTTGTCTATCATGCAGTCGATGACCTTTACGCCCTTGGTCGCGAACGCCTTGTTTATGACGTCGTCTATGTCCTCGTTGCGCTCCAAGCGGAAGCCGGTCGCGCCCAGAGCTTCGGCGAGCTTGACGAAGTCGGTGGGGTAGTTGATGTCCGTCGAAGAGTAGTGCTTGTGATAGAACAGCGTCTGCCACTGGCGCACCATGCCGAGCGTATGGTTGTCCATCACGAATACCGTTATGTCCAGCCCGAGCTTGGACGCCGTCACCAGCTCGTTGAAGTTCATGTGGAAGGAGCCGTCGCCCGTGAAGAGCACCGTCTGCTTGCCGCTGCCCATGCACGCGCCTATCGCCGCGCCCATGCCGTAGCCCATCGTGCCCAGACCGCAGCTGGATATGAACTTGCGAGGGCGCTCGAATGCGTATGCCTGCGCCACCCACATCTGGTGCTGACCGACGTCCGTCGCCACCACCTTTTCGGGATCGCCGAGGCGCTCCGCCGCCTTTATGATACGGATGGGGCAGAGCTTGCCGTCAGAGCCGAGCAGGAAGTCGTGATCGCGGCGGTCGCGGCACTTGTCTATCCACGCGTTGTCCTTGGCGGCTTCCACGCGGGGGAGCATGGCTTCGAGCGCGAGGCGCGCGTCCGCCATCACGCCGACGTCGGCTGATACGTTCTTGCCGAGTTCGGCAAGGTCGATGTCTATATGTACCTTCTTCGCCTGCGGGCAGAAGCTCTTGCGGTCGCCGGCTACGCGGTCGTCGAAGCGGCAGCCCACGGCGATTATGAGATCGGATTCCTGCATTGCCGCCGCAACGTTGCTCATGCCGTGCATGCCTATCATGCCGAGGTAATTGGGGTGCGAAGCGGGGAAGCAGCCGAGTCCCATCGTGGAGGACGCAACGGGCGCGTTTATCTTTTCGCTGAACGCCACGAGCGCGTCGCTCGCTCCCGAGGCTATGCAGCCGCCGCCCACGTACAGCACGGGGCGCTTTGCGGCGTTTATGAGCTCGATCGCCTTTTTGACGTATTCGTTGTCGCTGAAATACGGCTTGCTCTTTACGGGCTTTGCGGGCTCGTAGTCGACGAGCGCCTGCTGCACGTCCTTAGGAACGTCCACGAGCACGGGACCGGGACGCCCCGTCCCCGCGATAAAGAACGCCTTGCGAAGAGTATCCGCGAGTTCCGCAGGGTCTTTGACCATAAAATTATGTTTGGTCACGGGTATGGTTATGCCCGTGATGTCCACTTCCTGGAACGAGTCTCTGCCGAGCATGGAACGTCCGACGTTGCCCGTTATCGCGACAAGGGGAACGCTGTCCATGTATGCCGTGGCGATGCCCGTCACGAGGTTGGTCGCGCCCGGTCCGGACGTGGCGATGACGACGCCCGTCTTACCCGTTGCGCGCGCATACCCGTCCGCGGCATGGCTCGCGCCCTGCTCGTGACAGGTGAGTATCTGCGTGAGTTTGTCTCTGTCCTCGTAAAGCGCGTCGAAGATGTCGAGCACCGATCCGCCGGGATAGCCGTAGATCGTGTCGATGCCCTGCTCCTCGATACATTTCACGATGATCTGTGCACCTTTGAGTTTCATAAGCATGTTCCTCTTTTCTTTTATCCGTTTATTATATACTAAAATATATGTTTTGTCAAGAGGGAATTGCGGCATATACTCTCTCTCCCGCGCATGCTTTGCGCTCTTCCGACGCTCTCATCGTTAAGACATCTCCGGGCTGAGAAAAAACGAACATTACGATTTTGTAATGAAATAATTTTCCGACGAGTATTGACAGGTTGTGAGCTATATGATATGATTATATCGGTCAGGATAAGTAGTAACAGCAGATATGCCGCATATAGCGCAGGGAGGGAAGCTGAATGCCTGATAGTATGACAAACGTGATATTTATAGCGTCCGACAGTTCGCCTTAAAAGTCGAGCCGCATTATTGTCATGAACAATAATGCGGCTTTTTATGTGATCGGAACAGCGCGAATAAACGATATATTATAGTATAAGGAGGCTATGTAATTGAAAAAGTCGAAAAAAGAGCTTTATGATGACGAAGCAATATTAAATGACTTTAAGTCTAAAAAAATTTTGTTCGTTTTCAACTTTACCGTCATAGCGGCTATCCTGTTTGTGGTTTCGATAATATTTTTTTCAGGAGGATCTGACTATTTTGCCGTTGCAATTCCGGTGTTGATATGTGCCGTATTCATTGTGTGCTTATTGATCTACGGAGTATGCAAATTTAATAAAGCGATAAAAACGCAGGAAGAATTGGTCAGGAGGGCGAAGAGAACGGATAGCGTCGATGAGAAGATGGCGCAGCTTGAAACCGAGCTTGCTCAATTGAAACGTGAGCGATCGGGAGAATCGCCGAGCATATCGGACGACGATCCGCCCGAAGATAAAGATATCGGCGAATAAGGTGGCGATATATTTTTACGGATATGATAGATTCAAAGGAGGGAAAACGTATTTTTAATTGAAAGGAGAAAAATCATGAGTAAAGGAGTATTGAAAAAATTTTTTATCGGAACGATACTCGTATCTCTTGTCGTATGTTTTATCTTTATCGCGGCGGGGTGCGGGGAAGCGAATACGGGTCGCGACGGCAGGGACGGGATAGACGGTCGCGACGGTCTTAGCGCGTATGAGATATTCTGCAAAAATTATATATACATCGAGTCGGAAAAACAATGGATAGACGATCTCGTATCCGGCACGCTCCAACGGGTGGACAATTCCGTGTTGGAAGAAAAAATATATTGGAGAGGAGATATAAACGAAAATTTTGAAGAGGGTGAAGTGCTTTTGATCGTCGATAAATATTTTTATCGAAAGAGGTTCACGGTAGAAGACTTTCACATGATCGAAGCGGATACTATCGAATTGATCGACGACGAAACGGAGGGCGGTACGCGCCCCGGGAGTCAAACGTACCTTATAACACTCAAAGATAAAAGCAAACAGGCCGTTGTCGATGCCGTATATAAGTTGCAGATATATGCTTTTGCGAGAATTGTATGTCCGAATCATTTAGATACCACGACCGATCTATGATAACTCCTCCTTAAAATATATAAAGCGGCTGCAAATAAGCGGCTGTGACGCCCGAAGGGCTTCGCTTTTGCGAAGCCCCTCGGATTCACGATATCATCGATATCGCCGTCAAACAAAGAAGCGCCCGTTCGGGCGCTTCCGCTGTTTTATGTCGTTTTTTACGCTACCTGCAGGTTCCAGTTGAACCAGACGGAGCAGAGGATTATCACCGCGCAATAGATGAGTATGGACAGCGTGTCCATTATTGTGGCGATGACGGGGGAGCTCATGAGCGCGGGGTCGACGCGTATCTTCTTCGCGACGATGGGGAGCAGCGCGCCGAGCACCTGGGCGATGACCATGATGAGTATGAGCGATATGCCGAGCACGAGGCTTACTTTGAGCACGAGGTAATCGACGTTGTAGTCCGACCACCAATACATGAGTATGACGCGCACGGTGTTGGCTACGGCGAGCACGGAGGAGCATATCAGACCGATGAGCCCCTCTTTCATGCTTACCTTGAAGAAGTCCTTGGTGGAGATCTGGTCGAGAGCGAGCGCTCGTATGACCGTCGTGGAAGCCTGCGAGCCGCAGTTTCCCGCGGTGCCCATGAGCAGGGGAGTGAACGAGTAGAGGAAAGTGGAGAGCTGAGCCTCGAAGCCGTTTATCACGAGTCCCGTGAACGTAGCCGAGATCATTAGGAAGAGCAGCCACAGCACGCGGCCTTTGGCATGGCTCCATGCGCTCGTTTTGAGATACGTATCCTCGATAGGCGCCATTGCCGCCATTCGGGAGAAGTCCTCTTCCGTCTCTTCTTCGATGATGTCCACGATATCGTCGACGGTGACGATACCGACGAGCCTGTTCTCGCTGTCGCACACGGGCATGGAAGTCAGGTCGTAACGCTTGAAGAGCTTGGCGACTTCTTCCTGGTCGGTGTTCGTGCGCACGATGATGGCGTTGTCTTCCATCATGTCGCCCACCTTTTCGTTCGGAGAGGCGAGTATGAGCTTGCGCAGCGTGATGGTGCCCAGCAGTTTGCGTTGCGCGTCCAGCACGAAGCAGGTGTTGACGGTCTCTTTGTCCAGCCCCGTTTTACGTATGACTTCTATCGCCTGGGCGGCGGTATAGTACTCTTTGAGGTCGACGAACTCGACGGTCATTATGCTGCCCGCGCTGTCCTCTTTGTATTGCAGCAGGTGGTTGACCGCGGTGCGCGTTTCCGGCTTGGCTTTTGCGAGCAGCTTTTTGACGACCATGGACGGCATCTCTTCGAGAAGGTCCGCGGCGTCGTCGGCGTACAGGTCGTCGATAAGCTGTCCCGCTTCGGTATCCGACAGCGCGGTCAGGATCTTCTGGCTGACGTCGTCGGGCAGATACACGAATACGTCGCTCGCGAGATCCTTGGGCATTATGCGGTAGATCTTGAGCAGGTCCTCGGTGGGGAAGTCGTCGAGTATCTCCGCGATATCGACGGGGTTTATCTCCACGAGCACGCTTTTGAGCAGCGCGAGCTGTTTGGTCTCCATAAGGTAGGTTATGGAGTCCTCTATTATCTCTTTGGAGCGGCTGTCGCCGTGCGTCAGCATACGCTGGATGACGAAGGGCGGCAGGTCCACGACCACGGTGCGGTCGTTCTTTTTGGCGTAAAGCTCGTCGAGCACGCGGGATATCTCTTCCGCGCGCAGGTCGTGCAGGAAGCTGGTCTCGGGATCGTCGTTGGTCTCGCGGATGAGGTCGAGCGCGACGGAACGGTCGAGAAGCAGGAACGCGTCCACGCGTTTGTCGCCTTCCAGCCGCATGAGGCAGGCGGCGATCTCTTCGCGGGGCATGGAAGAAAGCAGGGCGGAGACCTCTTCCTCCTCCCCGTCGTCCAGGAGCGCGGATATCTTTTTTACGATGTCGTCGTCATCGACGGAAGCCTTGTTCTCTTCATCCATTTCCCGCACCTCCTTTTCAAATATCCGTATCTTATTTATTATACGACACGAACGGGCGTTTGGCAACCGTTTTCCGCCCGCGGCGGTGTAAAAATTTTGTTTCGCGTGTCCGAGGTCGGCTTCGGGCGGACGTTCATCATTTGCGGCAATGTGGATAAATCGATTGCATTTGGCGCGAGAATGTAGTATAATCATGGGTATGGACAAAGCGGAGAGCCGTGACCTGCTCGCCTATGCGGTGAGCGTCAGGCGGAAATTGCATGCTTCGCCCGAGCTTTCGGGGGAAGAGTACGGAACGAGCGCCTTTATCCGCGGCGAGCTGGAGCGCATGGGTTATACGCCCCGCGCCGTGCATACGGGGCTCATCGCGGACACGGGAAAGAGCGGGGACATCCTCGCCCTGCGCGCGGATATCGACGCATTGCCCATAGCCGAAAACACGGGTCTGCCTTTTGCCGCGAAGTGCGGGCGCATGCACGCCTGCGGACATGACGGACATACCGCCATGCTGCTTGCCGCGGCGAAGTATTTTTCCGCTCATCCCCCCGCGCGTCGATTGCGGTTCATATTCCAGTTCGGCGAAGAGGGCGAAGGCGGCGCGGAAAAGATGATCGGGGGCGGCGCTCTCGACGGAGTAAGCGAGATATACGCTTTCCACCTCTGTCCGGAGCTGGAAAAGGGAAAGTTCGCGACGAACGACGGGACGCTGTTCGCGGGCGTCATGGAGTTTGATACCGAAGTACGCGGGAAGAGCTCGCATTGCGCTTCGCCCGAAGAAGGGGCGGACGCCATAGCCGCCGCCGCGCATATCATAGCCGAAGCCAAACGCCTTGCCGAGCGCAAAGGGAACGCCCTCATGCACACGGGCAAGATCACGGGCGGGTATGCGCGCAACGTCGTCGCCGACCGCGCAATTCTCGAGTGTTCCTTCCGTTATACGCAAAAGTCCCGTCTCGCGGAAGTCAGGGAAGAGCTGGCTGCTCTGCTGCGGGAGACGGACGAAAAGTACGGCACCCGTTCGGAGATAAAGATAAAGTCGGTATACCCGCCGCTCGTCAACGACGCGCGCTGCGCCGCAAAAATGGCGGAGCTCACGGGAGCGGGATATATCGGCGGGAGATATACGGCGGAGGACTTCGCGTTCTATGCCGAAAAAGTGCCCGCCTGCATGTGCTGGCTGGGCATAAGAGACGAAAAACACACCTCGCCTCTGCACAGCGATACTTTCGATTTCGACGAGAGCGTCATGGAAAAAGGGATCGAAACATTCGTGAAACTTGCGGAGAGCGGATCATAACGACAGTTACAGACGGCGCAGCCGTCGGGGAGTAAGAAATAATGTCTGACGAAGGCGTAAAAACCGGACTTTGGAGCACGATAGGCAGCAAAGCCGCGCGGCGCGACGAGTATTCCACCGCCGAGCGCATAGGCGGCTGGCAGGCGTATAAAACGATATGGAGCGGGCACTTCACGAAGGTATTGTTCGTGAGCCTTCTCACGCTCATATTCGTTGCGCCCGCGATAGCCTGGATGATAGTCCTCGGCGTTATCGGGGGCAACGTGGGAACGAGCGTGCCGTTCAATATTTTCGACGGCATAGGTTATCCGTCTCCCGACTTCGTGGGCGGGGAGTACGGCATGGCTGTCGCCGAAGGACTGGGCAACCGAATGTACTTCGACGCGGCGATGCTGGAATATTCCGTGCTCATCGCCTGCATAGCGATCGCGGGGGTGGGCATCGGCGCGATGACTTACGTCGCCCGCCTGTACATGTACGGCGAGCAGGTCAAGGTGCTGCCCGCGTTCTTCCGCGGCGTTGCGGTCAACTGGGCGACGGGGCTCACCGGCGGTCTGCTTTCGGGCGCGTCGCTCTTCCTCGTCATACTCACGCAATATTCGTTCACGCTGCACGGCTGGAGCATGGTAGGCAGGGTGTTCGCGCTCATCGGCGCGATACTGCTGTTCGTGTTCGTGGTCATATACTCGTTCTACCTCGTGAACCTGTCGTCGGCGTACAAGATGAGCTACCCGCGCATCCTTCGCGACGCGGCGCTTCTTACTTTCGCAAATCTGCCGAGGAACCTTCTGTCGGCATTGCTCGCGGGGCTTTTCGTGGGCGCGATGTTCCTGCTCAACCTGCTCTTCGGCGGCTCACAGATGAGCATGCTGCCCTGGGTGGTGATGTTCTTCCTCGGATTCTTCGGCATCGCGGCGATATTCGTCGCGCTGAGCCAGATCGCGTTCAGCAGGTACATCAACGAAGGGCTCGTCGAGCGCGAGACGAAACTCAAAAACGAACAGTATTACGCTGCCAAGCGCGAGCAGCGCAAGGCGCAGAAAGCGGCGGGCGTTCCTGCGGAAGGCGGTAAGAAACAGCCCGCGCGCTACGTCAACCCCAAGAAGAAAAAGAGCGGCAAACAGGCGGCGGAGCACGCGGACGACAAAGCGCAGCCCGCGCCCGAGCAGGAGAAGCCGCGCGGCTACAGCGAGTCCGAGCTTGCCAAGATGGAAGAGGACAGACGTAAGGTCGCCGAGCTTGCGACGGAAGAGCGCAAAGAGGCGAGCGGTCTGGAAGATCTGTCCGTTTACGAAGACGACGAAGATTAACGGAGAAGCAGAGGTAAAATGCCAGCCGAGATACTCGAATTCGAAAAGCCGGACGAGTGGTACATACGGCGTTCGGCTATGTGGAGCAGGAGGGGCGAACTTTCCAAGTCGCTCCTTTATGCGTATATGACTAAAAAAGACAGCCGCGAGGCGCGGTTGTGCAAAGCTACGGCGCTGTACGAGAGCGGCAATCTCTCGCCCGCGCTGCGTATGCTGCTGCCTCTCCGCGCGGCGGGCGACCGCGGCGGGGATATGTACGCGCTCATCGTAAAGGTGCTGCACGATATGACGCGGTTCGTCAGCGCCGCATACTTCATGCGCGAGGCTATAGCCTGCGGGGCTTTTCCTTTTGCCGACGGCATGAACGAGCCGGACGACCGTTCGTCGTATCTGCGCATGTATAACGAGATACGCGGCGCCTATCCCGACAATAAGTTCGCGAGCGACGCTCCGAGCCTGCTTTACGTTCTCGAACACACCCGCTTCGGTACGGACGAGTCGCTTGCGGCGGAGATGCTGTTCGACGACCACGATTTCGCGGGGTCGGAGATCATGTTCAAGGCGACGGGCGTGCTCACGTCGGATAAACTCGTGCCTCCGCTCGCGTACAAGCTGATAGAGACCTGCCACGGCGCCCTCTCGGACAGCGGCGATATCCCGCGTCCGGATGTGATGTCCGCGCTTGCGGTCGCGTTGCATGCGGCGGGCGAGGAGGACGAAGCGAGAAAGACGGCGGAACTGCTCGCCGAGCAGGAACTGCCCGACGACGATACCGACCTCATAAAGGTGATCGCCGCGCTGCTCTCGCTGGATATGGGGGATGAAGCGAGGTATTTCCTCGACGAGCTTTGCGCGATCCAGCCCACGCCTCTCGTGCTCACGATAGCGGCGGAGGCGGAGATAAACTCGGGTGACCGCGACGCCGCCCGCGACAGGCTGGCGCGCTGCCTGACCGTGGATCCGGATAATACGGTGGCGAAGTATCTTTTGAAAAAGACGGCTTCCAAGCGCATGGGGAAAGCGGAATATTCGCCCGATCTTCCGAATAAGGTCGTGCGCGGCATGTACGGCAGGGTGGCGGAGCTCATCGCGACGGGAAGACAAGACGACGACCCCGCCTCCACGAACGAGACCGTGCGCTATATCCTTTCGCGGGGGAACATATCCGCGGCGGTGTACCTTGCCGAAGACGGTCCCGCTTCGGGCGTCGCGGAGGAAGTCTTTCTCGATTATCTTACGGATATCGAGGGGCTGCCTTCGCTCAAACGCACGATACTGTACAACATGTTCATGAAAAAGAAGAACGATATCCCGCTGTACTCCTTCGGCTACGTTACGGCGAGGGCGGGTGCGCACATACGCGGCGTTACCGAAACGGAGCTCGCGGCATACCGTTACGCTCTCGCGACATACTATGTCTACTGCAAAGAAGGCGCGGATATAGATAAGGTGTGGGAGGACTGCGTGGGCGCGTTCCGCGCGCTGGATATATCCCCGTCGGACAGCCGCACGGGCGCGGCGGTCATACTCGCGCTCTGCAACGCCGACTTAAAGTGCGCGGGGATGGACCGTTCGGTGTTGTACGTCGGTTCGGACGAAAAGGAAGCGGGGCGCATAGTAGGCGAAGTGAAGAAGTACTTTGCCCGTAAAAGCGGAGGCAAAAAATGAAAAGTCCGAAAACGCTGTTCAGAGAATATTTCCGCCGTCGGCTGATAAGCGCGGGCAAAAAGCTCGCGGGCGACGAGCTCGAAGACTTTATCGCCGAAGCTGCCGCCGAATGGGAGAGAGAGCCGTGTGCTGAGTACGGCGGGCTTTCCCCCAAGGAATATTTCGCCGATATCGGCGACGCGGCGGAGCTCATCCGCCTGCTCGCCGCAGACATAAAAGAGGGCGGGGAGCCGCTTGCCGTGATAACGGACAGGCTGGCGGAACTTCCGGGCGCGGCGGGCAGTCTTGCCGAAACCGTGTGTTCGGACGAAGCGGACGAGGAATTGCGTATCGTCGCCGCCGACCTGCTCTGGCAGCGCGGGAGCGTGCCCGTCGAGGAATTCGCGGATATCGTGTTCTCGGCGACCGCGCCCGTCGCTTTGCGCGAGCGGCTCATCGAGATACTCGGCGGGTGCGGAGGGGAAACGGAGCAAGCCGTTCTTCCGCGTATCGGGCATGTAGCGGGCGACGACGCTCTCGTAGCGGGCGAACTGCTCGTCCGCTCGGGATCGATGACGGACGAGACTCTCGATTTCCTGCTCTCGCTCACCGAGTCTGCGGGCACTCTGCCGCGCGCGCTGCAGCTGCTTTCCGATTACGGCGATACCCGCACGATCCCGCGGCTCAAAGAGCTTGCGCGTACCTGCGATTACGCGACGTATACGGATATCCGTTCCGCGGTGGAAGCGATGGGCGGAGAGCTGGACGTCGAACGCGACTGGTCGGGCGACGCCACTTACGGCATCATAAAAGGGGGGAACAAATGAGCGCATACAGGCGTATCACGATAGCGGACGTCAAAGCGGGCGACGAGGTGCGCGCTCTCATCGATATGCAGAGCAGATATCTCGAAACGCTGGGCTATACCGAGCACGGCGTGCGCCACGTCGGTTACGTATCCAAGACCACGGCGAACATCCTGCGCGAAACGGGCGCGGACGAGCGCACGATAGAGCTGGGCGAGATCGCGGGCTGGCTGCACGACGTGGGCAACTCGCTGTGCCGCGCGCACCACGGTCTGCTCGGCGGCACGCTCGCTTACGGCGTGCTCGTGCGCCTCGGCATGGATCCCGCCGAAGCCGCGCACATAGCCAATGCGATAGCCAATCACGAGGAAGAAACGGGCGTCGCGGGCGACGCGCTTTCCGCCGCTCTCATCCTCGCGGATAAATCGGACGCCCACCGTTCGCGTATAAACAAAAAGAACTACGACGAATTCGACATCCACGACCGCGTGAATATGTCCATAAAAAAGAACTATCTCGTCGTCGACCGCGCCAAAACGGTCATACGCCTCGTGATAATCATGGACTCCACTTCGGCACCCATGGAATACCTTCAGATATATCTCGACCGTATGGTGATGTGCGAAAAAGCCGCCTCCCGCCTCGGCTACACCTTCGAGCTGGTCATAAACGGCGTACTCATCAATCACCACAAGAGAGGGCGCGAGCTGGCGCTGCGGTCTCACGAGGATATACTTTCTCAGGATTAGAGGGAAGGCGCATAGCGGGGTTGATACGTGTAAATAACATCGGTCACATACTCCGCCTCACGCTACCGCTTGTTCGGCGACAGAAGTATGCTCCCTCGTTATTTCCGCGTCTGAACCACACTCTGCGCCTTCCTTCGTTTCGGTGCGGGAATAAGGTTCCCGCCAACCCGCCCAGTTGATATATCCCGCGCTCCCGCGCGGACACCTTATAAAAGCCCGCCCCGATACCTTCTTAACGCTCGTGAATAATAAATTTTCGCGCACGTCGATGACGTGCGCGCCTTCTTTTTGCCTGAAACCGACGGGATGACGGTTTCGGGAGATCTTTCGTCATATTTATTCTCTGTCTATGGTGATCACGGGTTCGTAATCGCCGAGGGATCTGACTATATCCTTTATCTCGGTAAGTAGCGCGGCGTTATCGTCGGGGCAGGAGTAGGGGGCGCCGACGTCGAAGACCGCTTTGTTCTTCGTGCCGCGGATGAGGCGGAAGTCATGTACTTCCAGCCCTTTGCCGAGAGCGGTCACCGCTTCGCGCACGCGGCTCTCCAGCTCGCGCGCCTGCACGTCGCCGAGGTCGACGGGGTCGAGGTGGGCGGTGAGAGTCACTCCCGTTTCCTCCTTCACCTTGCGTTCTATCGCGTCGACGGCGGTGTGCGAAACGAGCGCGGGCAGGGAAGCGTCCATCTCTATGTGTGCGGTGGCGAAGGAAACGCCCTTGCCGTATCCGTATACCTGCAGGTCGTGCATGCCGAGCACGCCTTCGCCCGCGAGTATGATATCTTTTATATGTTTTATAAGCGCTTCGTCGGGAGCCTGCCCGAGCAGTTTGGAGCTCGCGTCGAGCAATATTTTGAGCCCCTGCCACACGATGAACAGCGCGACTATGATGCCCGCCCATCCGTCGGCGGGCAGTCCCGTGCATCGCAATATTATTATACCGATTATGACCGCAGCCGTCGCCGCGCAGTCGCATATACTGTCCGTCGCCGCGGCTTTGAGCGCGTCCGAGCCGAGCCGCTTGGCGGTCACGCGGTAAAATACGAACATCCCCGCCTTCACGGCGACGGATATCCCGAGCACGAGGTATACTATCCACGAGCTTTCGGGGGACTCTCCCGCGATCGTTTTTTCTATCGACTCGCGGAAAAGCTCTGCCGCGAGGAAGAGCACGAGAAGCCCCGTCACCATCGCCGCGATGTATTCCGCACGGCGGTGCCCGTAAGGGTGTTCTTTGTCGGCGGGCTTGTCGGACACGCAGAAAGATACCAGCG
This sequence comes from Candidatus Protoclostridium stercorigallinarum, assembly GCA_019113275.1. Lineage (GTDB taxonomy): Bacteria > Bacillota > Clostridia > Christensenellales > Pumilibacteraceae > Protoclostridium > Protoclostridium stercorigallinarum. The sequence goes on along the minus strand of DXHS01000009.1, from coordinate 3,023 downwards.
ATACCGCGCTGCTGCCGCTGTCGCTGAGGTTGTTGAAACCGTCCGCCATCACCGATACCAGCCCGAACGCCGCTCCCACCGCTATCTTGGACGCGGCAAGCGCCAGGTTGCAGACTATGCCTATCGCACTCGTGGCTTTTCCGCTCAAAGCGCGTTTGTCTTTTCCGTCATTCATACCGTCATTATACTACCGCTCCGCCTCGTTTGTCAAGGTCGTGGCGCAGGGCGGAACGCGCCGTCTTATCGTTTCGCTTGACGGCTTCGAAGGCATGAGTTATAATGTTTTCGGTAAAATGTGAAGATCCCGCCCGAACTGCTCGGGATTTTATGCCCGTCCCACTTGATCTGTGCGGAAAAAATGCGACGGGCAGGGTATCACGGGAGAAATTATATGGCAGACCGTATCGTCATCCGCGGCGCGCGGGTGCATAATCTCAAAAACATAGACGTAGACGTGCCTCTCGGCGGCATAACGGGTATCGCGGGCGTGTCGGGCTCGGGCAAATCGTCGCTCGCTCTCGGGGTATTGTACGCCGAGGGGTCGAGAAGATACCTCGAAGCGCTGTCGACATACACCCGTCGGCGCATGACGCAGGCGGCGAAAGCCCGCGTCGACGAAGTGCTTTACGTTCCCGCGGCGCTCGCGCTCCACCAGCGCCCGGGGGTGCCGGGAGTGCGCAGTACGTTCGGTACGGGCACCGAACTGCTGAACAGTCTGCGGCTGATGTATTCCCGCCTGGCGAGCCACCGCTGCCCCAACGGGCACTATCTGCCGCCTTCTCTTGCGACAGCCGCGGGCAAGCCGCTCGTCTGTCCGGTGTGCGGCGCGTCCTTTTATGCGCCGAGCGCCGAGGAGCTGTCTTTCAACGGCGGCGGAGCCTGCCCCGCGTGCGGCGGCACGGGCGAGAGGCGTACGGTGGACAGGAGCGCTCTCGTGCCCGACGACAGTCTGACGATAGACGGCGGAGCCGTCGCGCCGTGGAACACGCTCATGTGGTCGCTGATGACGGATGTCTGCCGCGCCATGGGCGTGCACACTGACGTGCCTTTCCGCGATCTGACGGACAGGGAAAAGGAGATCGTCTATGACGGCCCGCCCGAAAAGAAGCATATACTCTACCGCGCGAAAAATTCGGACGTCGCCACCGAGCTGGATTTCACCTATTACAGCGCGGTGCGCACGGTGGAGAACGCCCTCTACAAAGTAAAGGACGAGAGCGGCATGAAACGTATCGAACGTTTCCTGAAAACGGAAAATTGTCCCGATTGCGGCGGTACGCGCCTGTCCGAAGCCGCCCGCGCGCCCGAGCTGCGCGGTATCGGGCTCGGCGAAGCCTGCCGCATGACGCTGTCCGAGCTCTGCCGTTGGGTGGACGGGGTGCCCGGCAGCCTGCCCGAAGAGATGAGGGAAATGGCGGAGAGCATATGCGAGTCCTTCCGCGCGGCGGCAAAGCGGCTGCTCGATCTCGGGCTCGGGTATCTTTCTCTCGACCGTGCCGCAAGTACGCTTTCCACGGGGGAAAGACAGCGTATGCAGCTCGCCCGCGCGGTGCGCAACAGAACGACGGGCGTGCTGTACGTGCTCGATGAGCCGTCCATAGGTCTGCACCCCGCGAACATTGACGGGCTCACGGGCGTGATGCGCGACCTCGTCGCCGACGGCAACACCGTCGTGCTTGTGGACCACGATCCCCGTATCCTCGCGGAAGCGGATACGATCATAGAAATGGGTCCCGGAGCCGGAGCGGACGGCGGAAGGGTGATCGCCCGCGGCGCGCCGTCCGGACTTGCCCGCGATCCGCATTCGGTGATAGGAAAATTCCTTACGGGCGAAGAGCGTGCGGCGGTTCCGTCGCGCGTGAAAAAGGACGAGCTGTTTTTTCTCGGTAAGATCCGTCTCGTGACGGACGCGGTGCACACCGTAAAACCCCTCGAAGCGGTTATCCCCAAAGGGCGGCTGACCGTCGTCACGGGAGTGTCCGGCTCGGGAAAGACCACGCTCGTGCTCGAAAGCCTCGTCCCCGCGATAGAGAGCAAGGCAAGCGGCGGCGCATTGCCCGCACACGTTAAGAGCATAGAGGCGGAGGGCATTTCGCGCGTCAAACTCATAGACGCCACTCCCATAGGTATCAACGTGCGCTCCACCGTGGCGACGTATATGGGTGCGCACGACGAGCTCCGCCGCATATTCGCGCGCCTGTCGGACGCAAAACGCGCGGGATACAAAGCGGGCGATTTTTCGTACAATACGGGTTCGCTGCGCTGTCCGACGTGCGACGGCACGGGCACGATATCCCTCGACGTACAGTTCCTGCCCGACGTGGATATCCCGTGTCCCGATTGCCGCGGTTCGCGTTACGCTCCCGCGGCGGACAGGATAAAACTCCCCGCGTGCGGCGGAGAGTATTCGTTGCCCGAGATCATGGCGATGGACGTCCGTACAGCGCTCGGCGCGCTCCGCGAAGAGCGCCCGCTCTGTCGTAAGCTGAAAACCGCCGACGACCTCGGGCTGGGTTACCTCACTCTCGGCGAAGCCACGCCCGGACTGTCGGGCGGGGAAGCGCAGCGGCTCAAGCTCGCGAGCGAGATGGGCAGGGCGCAGTCGGACAGCATATTCGTGTTCGACGAGCCTACGATAGGTCTGCACCCCCTCGACGTGCGCGTGCTCCTCGGCGTGTTCGCTTCGCTCATAGAGCAGGGGGCTACGGTCGTGGTCATAGAGCACGATCTCGACGTCATCCTCAGCGCCGACTATATCATCGATATGGGACCGGGCGGCGGGGAAGAAGGCGGGCGCATCGTCGCCTGCGGCACGCCGAGCGACATCCGTTCTTCCGCCGAAAGCGTCACGGGCAGATATATCCGTTGACGCCGCTGAGCGCCTGTCCCGCCGCCGGAAGTTAATGTGTTACAATAGAACCGACAGAGGTAAAAGGATCGCGTAAAGATAGGGGGTGATGTCCGATGGCAGTTAAACATTCTGCAATAGAGTCGACGCTTGAGAAAGGTAAATATTTTTCGGG
>DXHS01000058.1 GCA_019113275.1 Candidatus Protoclostridium stercorigallinarum | reverse complement strand
AAAAGCACCGTTATTGTACCACACCCGCGGGCGGATGTCAATAGCAGTGCCGGATATCGATACAGACCTGACTGACCGCAAAAAATTTTTTACATTTTAAGGGAAAATTTCGGGCAAAACCCTTGACAAATTAAACAGACGGGACTATAATGCATATGAAAGTCAAAGAAAGTCAAAAATATTTCGGCTGTCGATATTCCGCATAAGATGACGAACTTGCGGAGCAAGAAGTAAACAAATCGGTATTAAAAATAAGAGATTGCGCATAAGATAGCCCGATATCCGCATAAATGCGATAAAAGTTCCCTTCCCCGCTTGACAAACGGAGATAAGGATACTACAATATATAAGCAATGTGAAAAAACATACAGGAGGCATATATACATGACAATCAAACCTTTGTTTGACAGAGTGGTCGTCGAGCAGATCGACAACGAAGAGACGACGAAGAGCGGCATAGTTCTTCTCGCCAAAGATCAGGAAAAGCCCCAGATGGCTAAAGTCGTCGCGGTAGGTCCCGGCGGTGTGATCGACGGCAAGGAAGTCGTTATGAACGTAAAGGTCGGCGACAAAGTTCTCTGCTCCAAGTACGCAGGCAGCGAATTCAAGATAGACGGCAAGGAAGTTACCATCCTCCGTCAGAGCGATATACTCGCAATAGTCGAATAACAGGAGGCAACGACAATGGCAAAACAGCTTAAACACGGCGAAGAAGCCAGAAAGGCTCTCGAAGCGGGCGTAGATACGCTTGCGAATACCGTAAAGATAACCCTCGGTCCCAAGGGCAGAAACGTAGTTCTCGACAAGAAGTACGGCGCTCCCCTTATCACGAACGACGGTGTGACGATCGCAAAGGAGATCGAGCTCGAAGATCCGTTCGAGAATCTCGGCGCACAGCTCGTCAAGGAAGTTTCGGTAAAGACGAACGACGTTGCGGGCGACGGCACGACGACGGCTTGCGTGCTCGCGCAGGCGATAATCAAGGAAGGTCTTAAAAACGTCGCGGCGGGCGCTAACCCCATGATCGTAAAGAAAGGTATCGCGGCTGCCACCGAAGCGGCAGTGGAATACCTCAAAGGCATTTCCAAAGAAGTGGATTCCAAGACGGGTATCCAGCAGGTCGCGAGCATTTCCGCGGGAGACGAAACGGTCGGCAAGCTCATTGCCGAAGCGTTCGAGAAGGTCGGCAAGGACGGCGTCATCACCGTGGAAGAGTCCAAGACGATGGACACCGTGCTCAACGTAGTCGAAGGCATGCAGTTCGACAGAGGTTACGCGTCCAGCTACATGGTAACGGACACGGATAAGATGGAGTGCGTGCTCGACAACCCCGTTATCCTCATCACGGATAAGAAGATAAGCAATATCCAGGAGCTCCTTCCCCTGCTCGAGCAGGTAGTGCAGAACGGTCTTAAGCTGATGATAATCGCGGAAGATATCGAAAGCGAGCCTCTCGCCACCCTTGTCGTCAACAAGCTGCGCGGCACGTTCAACTGCGTTGCGGTCAAGGCTCCCGGCTTCGGCGACAGAAGAAAGGAAATGCTCCGCGATATCGCGGTGCTCACCGGCGGTACGGTGATCAGCGAAGAGACGGGTCTCGAGATCAAGGATACCAAGCTGGATATGCTCGGCCGCGCAAAGCAGGTCAAGGTCAGCAAGGAGAACACGACGATAGTCGAAGGCGCCGGCGACCCGACGGCGATCAAAGACCGTATAAAGATGATCAAGGCGCAGATCGAGACGACGACCAGCGATTACGACAAGGAGAAGCTCTCCGAGCGTCTTGCCAAACTCGCGGGCGGCGTTGCCGTCATCGGCGTGGGCGCTGCTACCGAAGTGGAGATGAAAGAGAAGAAGCTGCGTATCGAGGACGCTCTTGCGGCTACCCGCGCGGCAGTCGAAGAAGGCATCGTTCCTGGCGGCGGCGTGGCTCTCCTCTCCGCGATACCTACGGTAAAGGCTCTCGTCAAGAAGCTGGACGGCGATGAGAAAACGGGTGCTTCGATCGTGCTCAGAGCGCTCGAAGAGCCTATCCGTCAGATCGCGGTCAACGCGGGTATCGACGGCGGCGTAGTGGTCAACACGATACTCACCTCCCGCAGCAAGACGAACTACGGTTACAACGCTCTCAAAAACGAGTACTGCGACGTAGTGGAAGCAGGCATAATCGACCCGACAAAGGTCACGAGGAGCGCTCTGCAGAACGCAGCGAGCGTTGCCGCTACCCTGCTCACCACCGAGAGCATCGTTACCGATATCCCCGCTCCCGAGCCCGCACCCGGCGCAGGCGCAGGCGGAATGGGCGGCGGAATGTATTAAGCCCAAACTCGAACAAAAAGCGACATGCCGAAAGGCTGTCGCTTTTTTGTTGTATAAGTTCATTCGGGACGGAAGTCAAGAAGGGGTTTTCCTTTCAAGGAAAGCCCCTTCGTTCTTGTTTATACACTTAAAGCAGGTTCAGGTAAGCAGTTCGGCGTTGGAGGGGACGCCGCCCATGCCGGAAACGACGCGGGAGGCGGCGAAATCCATGGACTCGTCGGGGACCACATAAATACGCTTATGCGACCAGATGCCCGAAGAACACTCCTGAGAGAACGCCTTGTGCTCTATCATGTGCTTGGCGAGCACGGGATGAGCGAAAATAAGCGCGATGGAAACGTCGTGGTTCATGAAGAGCTTTTTGAGATTGTACTTTATGCGGCGCGACACGTAGGCGTCCACGAGCAGAAATCCCGTACCGCCGCAATAAGGGCACTTGCCCTGGCTGATCGAACCCAGCTCCTTCCCCACTTTTTTGCGCGTTATCTCCACGAGCCCGAGTCCGGACATATCGAGGACGCGCGTCTTGACGCGGTCGAAGAACAGCTCGTTCTTCATAGCCTCCACCACGGATATCTTATGCTCGGGATCCGCCATATCGATAAAATCGACCACTATTATCCCGCCTATATTGCGCAGGCGCAGCTGACGGGCGATCTCCTTGACCGCCTCGAGATTGGTGCGGTATACCGTGTCTTCGCGATTGTCCGTGCCTATGAATTTGCCGGTATTGACGTCTATCGCCGTGAGCGCTTCCGTCTTTTCTATCATCAGGAAGCCGCCGCTCGGCAGCTCGGCGCGCGGCGAATATATCACGGACATATCCTCGCCGATATCGTAATAATCGTATATGTCCTCTTCCTTGTCGTAAAACTCGACGGTACCGCGGAAATACGGGCAAAACACTTCCACCATCTGACGGATATCTTCCGCCATGCGCTCGTTGTTGCAGACTATGCTCTCGGTAGTATCCGAAAGCATGTCGCGTATCGTGCGGTAAAGTATATTGCCTTCGTTATGTATGAGCGCGACGCCGTCGGTCTCTTCCCAACGCTGCTGTATGCGCTCTCCCGCTTTGATAAGGAATCTGGCTTCCTGCTCTATCTCTTCGCGCGTGGCGGTAAGACAGTTCGTGCGCGCGATAAAACCGCCTCCCTCGGGCGCAAGCCCTTTAAGAAGTTCGGTCAGCTTGTCCCTGAGCGTGGGGCTCGTGATCTTGTTAGACACCCCCACGAACGGCAGATTGTATAAATATACGACGAAATGCCCGGGTATCGAGATATTGGACGACAGCTTGGGACCTTTGAGCTCCGTGCCTTCCTTTATCGCCTGCACCATGACGTAATCGCCCTTCTTCGCGGATATCCTGTGCGGCAAAGCGTTCTGCTCTCCGAGCACGGATTTATGGTCGAGAGTTTCGTCGATATACCAAAATCCCGTGCGGCTCAAGCCTATATCCACGAACGCGCTCTGCAAACCGTCCACGACGTCGGTCACTCTGCCCTTGTAAATATTGCCGGACGTCTGCCGCTCTTCCGCCGACTCGCTGTAAAGTTCGCTCAGCTTTCCGTTTTCGATCAATCCTACAGTTGTATAATTTTTCTCGTTGTCGACTAAAATAATGTTTTTCATATTCTTTGTCGTCATAACCTGTAAGATTATATCACATCGCTTCGGATTTTGCAACAGAAATTACCGTATCGTCACAACTAAAACGCAGGATAAATTCTTCGAGCTGCCATTCCTCCACCGTAAAAACGACCTTACGCCCGTCGCATACATCAAAACGCGTATACGCGCCCGGGCGCAGCATGGAAAACAGCTCGCAAAGAGTGCACTCGCTGCTTACCATGATCTCCCGCACGGGAAGTCCTTTGCGCAGTCTACCGCTCAAACCGTCCAACGCATATATCCTCCCGTATTCTCCCGCCGCGGGCATCGCGAGCGACGCGAGTATGAATATACCCAACGTGGCAAATGCGGGGCCGATTCCCGAAACAAGGAGTGCAAGCGCTCCCGCGACTGCCGCCACGCCCACGCAAATACCTACTATGCGTGACACAGCACATGCTGTCTTGCGCGAAGATCTGTATTCTATTACGCCGCGAAGCGCTCTGCCGCCGTCCATAGGATACACCGGGAGCAGATTTAAGACAGCCGTAAACAGCGAGGCTTCGGCAATATACTTCGTCCCCGAATATATCGGCGGGAACACCCACCACAGCGCGGCGAGCGTTACCGCCATGAATATGTTGACGAGTGGACCCGCGAGCGCGATCTTCACCTCGTCGAGCGGTCGGACATACCCTTTTTCGCGTTCGAGCGCGACGCCGTACGGCGCGATATGTATGCTTTTCGCTTTATACCCGAGCTTTTCCGCCGCATATGCATGCGCGAACTCGTGCGGCAAAAGCACCGCCGCGTATGCAAGCAGTCGGATCCCGTGCCCGAACAGCACGAGAGCAAGCACGGCTGCGGGGACGAGCGGCGATATCGTCAAGCCGCCTTCTTCCGACTTTTTTCGCCTTTTCATAGGCTAATATATGCGTACTATGTCTGACATATTATGCATTTACGCGTCAAATCGAGTCCGTTTCCATCAATTCTCCGGCGTCGTATACCTCATCCGCACGAAAATCGATATGAAATAATACCTCGCTTCCCTCGTCGTTTATGTCCGCGGTCACGGTCATATCCCCCGTGAGCGACATATAATCGGAGAGCATTTTGCGCAGATCGCTTTTAAGCAGCGCAAGAAGCGAAGTCATGGACTTCACCTTTGCCCCGAGCAGATATCTTTTAAGCCTTTCCGAAACGTCCGTTTTCACAGCCTGCGTTTCATCCTCCTTTTCAAACCGCCGAACAGACCGCGGTACTTTTTCGTAAGATCGAACACCTCGGGCGAACCCGACAATATACCGCGCGCAAGAGCCGCGCACGCGGACTGCCCCGCGCTCAAGCCTTGATCGAACGAATTGCTCATCAGATTCATGCCGTCGTCCTCGGGGATCATGCCGTACACTTCCGTGCCGAGAAGGCGTTCCACGTCGCAGCGAGAAAGCATTTCCCCCGAGAGCACGAGGTCGCCGCGCACGCGGTTGACCGCGGTGTAGATATGCGTCATCCCGTTCTGCCTGAGAAGCGTGAGCACCGTTTCGGCGTCGCGCACGCTGCTGATATGCGGTGTCGTGACGAGCACGGCTTCGTCGCACGCGCCGACCGCCCGCCTGAACCCCGCCTCTATCCCCGCGGGACAGTCAACAAGGACTATATCGAAGCTGCGCGCCAAACGCCCCACTATCTCGCGCATACTCTGCGCGTCTATAGCCGTCCGGTCGTAACTGTGCGCCCCGGGAAGGACGTACAGTTCGGGTTCGTCGGTGTCGCGCACGAGCGCCTGCTTCATGCGGCACTTACCCTCGGCGACGTCCACTATGTCGTAAACTATGCGCGAATCTATGCCGAGAAGGACGTCGAGATTGTTCAAGCCGAGGTCGGCGTCGAGCGCGACGGTCTTTTCGCCCATCGAAGCGAACGCCCTGCCGAGAGACGCCGTGAGCGTAGTCTTGCCCACCCCGCCTTTTCCGCTTGTCACCACAAAAGTCCTCGCCATATCCCGTATATATTAGCACACCGCGGCTGTCGCAATATGAGCGTTATTGCCGCAAATGAGCTTTTAACGTAAAAAGAAAGACGGACAGATCCGTCTTTCTCAATATCGCTTTCTATATACTTAATATCGCTTTCTTTATATCTGACTTTGCGCCGAAGCGTACTTCTGTCGTCTGCCTCGTCCCGCTTAAATCCGTCGTCACTCTATCGGCTTGTCGTCTGCGGATACGGGAACTTCGGACCGCATTTTCGACGCGAGCTTCATGGGTTCGGGCATCGTTTCGGGAGTGAGCCCCGCCGTTGCGGCGGCATAAGCGTTGAAGTAAGCCGAATACTCTTCGATCGCCTGCTCGTCGCTCATGTCGATGTCCTCGCGCACGAGAACGGCGTCCGCCACCAGCTTGTACCCGGGGAGATTGCCCGTTTCGATAAGTTTGCGGGCGGCATCGGCGGCGTTGGGCGCGTAGCCGAACACCGTGATGAGCGGAGTGCTGTCCCGCATCCTTACGGCGTTTATGATGCGGCAAAGCATCATGCAATAGCCGTATTTGGAAAGTATGATCATCGCCGGGATCGCCGGGATGATGAGCAATACGAGCACGCGAAAAACATTGCTCAGCGTATGCAGCTTTTTGCAACGGCGTTCCATATCCGGAACGATCTCTTTGAGTTTGATGTCGCGTACAGTCATGTTTCCCCCTTTCGCGGTCACTGCCGCGTGCCCAGCACTTCGCCGAGCAGTACGGAATTCTCCAACAATTTGCCGCCGCCGAGCACGGTGGCGTATTCGGCGTCGTCGTGCACGATGACGGGAAGATTGAGCTTGCCGAAGAACAGCTTATCCAGCCCGAGTATCTTGCTCGCGCCGCCCGTTACGTGTATACCGTCGCCGCCTATATCCGCGGACGTTTCGGGAGGGAGCACCTGAAGGATGCTGTCTATCGCGTCCGCTATGCGCAGGTAATACGGCATGAGCGCTTCCATGACGTCCGTCGCTTTGACGCGGAAATTCGCGGGTGAGCGAGCGGATATATCCGTTCCTGAGACCTGCAGCCCCGTTTTGTCATTGGAATACAGACTGCCGATACGGCTTTTGATACGCTTTATCGTTTCCGTACCGACGTCGAGGTCGTATTTGCCCATGATGAAATCGCGGAGAGCTTTGTCCATCATGTCTCCGCCGACGTTTATCGAGCAGCCGTTCACGATGGCGCCGAGCGATATGACAGCTATCTCCGTCATACCGCCGCCTATATCCGCTATCAGTCCGCTTTTGTGCGTATGTACGGGCATTCCCGCGCCGATGGCGGCGAGAATGGCGTTTTCTATCATTATCGCATGGGTCACGCCCACCTTTGCCAGCACGTCGTCGTAAATGCGGCGCTCTTCCATGGACAGCCCCACCGGTACACCTACGATCGCGCGGATACGCGGACCGAACACGCCCGGGCGGACCACTTTGAGAAGGAATGCGTTCAGCATGTCGCGGCAGGCATCCGCGTCCGAGATGAGTCCGTCTTCGAGCGGACGGATGACGGTTATCCTGTCCGACGTCCTGCCTTCCATCGCCGCGGCTTCCTTGCCTACCGCCTTTATGCGGCGCGCGGCGGGATCGCCGCTGTACGCGACCACGGACGGCTCGCAAAGAACGATACCGTTGCCCGGCATGAATATGGACGTGTTGGATGTTCCGAGCGATATCGCAAGCTCTTCCGTCATAAAAAATTCTCCCTCAGTAATCTGCTTACCAGCGATACGGGCAAGCCGATAACGTTATCGCGGTCGCCTTCCACTTTTGCTACGAGCGGAGCGATCTCCTTGTCCTGTAAGCCGTAACCGCCCGCCTTATCGAACGGCTTTCCTGTGGCTATGTATGCGCGCAGCGCTTCGTCGTCTGCCGCGGAAAAAGTGACTTTAGTCTTTTCCCTGCCCTCGACGGTCTTTTTCCCGTCCGTCAGGCATACGGCGGTAACGACCTCGTGAGTGCGCCCGCACAGCTCCCTTAACATGGCAAAAGCCTCCTCTTCCGAGTGCGGCTTGCCGAGCGGTCTGTTATCCGCGGACGCTACCACGGTGTCCGCTCCCAGCACCACGCCGCCTTCGGCAGGCACGGAGAGCGCTTTGCGTTTTGCGTTTTCGACCGCGGTCTCCTCCGCTCCCGCGAGAGTCACCTCTTCCGCATCCGAAGGGACAACGGCTACGTCTGCGCCGAGTTTGCGGATGAGCTCCGCCCTGCGCGGAGACGCGGACGCAAGTATGATCTTCATCAAAGTATATCGAGATTCTTTTTGTACGCCTTGGCGAATTCCGCACGCGCCGTGAGCGCGTCCTTTATCTCCAGCGTGCAATCCCCTTCCGCTTCCGTCTTCATGATGACGGAGTCACCGAGAACGTCGCAGTTGATCGACTTTATGCCGCCGCTCATGGAACGGTCGAGCGACTCGGCTATGCGCAGGATGACGGACAACTTCATGACCGCCGCAAGATCTTCTTCCTGCACTATGTCCTTATACTTGTTCCACTCCTGCATGTTGAACTCGGACGGATGATGCCCGAGAGCCACGAACGCCGCGAGCACCATGTCGCGGTGCGAAAGCCCGTAAAGAGTGGAGTTGAGTATGAAATAGAAGGAATGCTTGTTGTGAGCGTAATATTTGAGGCGCACTCCGATATCGTGCATGAGAGCCGCAACGCGCAGCACCTTCACATACATCCTCGGCAGCTTGTGCAGCACGCGCAGCTGCTTATACAGCATGATGGAAAGATTGCACACCTGCTCGCAGTGCTTTATGTTTTGGTCGCAGTAGTACAGCTGGGTATATACCGAGTGCGCGACGATATCGCTTATCGGCTTTTCCAGCGTAGTAGGCACGGCGTGATTGAACATTATACCTTCGCGGATACCCGACGCGGATACGACCACGTTTGCGAAATTGGTGCTGTCGAAGAAGGATTTCATTCCGGCGAGCGCGGAAACGAATATGTCCGCCCGCTCTTCGTTGAGACCCTTTATCTTGGCGCGCTTGTCCACGGGCAGGACGCGTATGGTGTCGTAAATATTGAGGAACTCCTCTTTGCTTATGGAGTAATTGTGTATCGCGGACAGCGGATAACGGCGCAGCCTCTGGCTTATCGTCGCGAGGTTGCGGAAAGACCCGCCCACGCCTATCAGCTGCACGTCGGGTTCTATCTCTTTGAGCCACGGGATCTCCGCGAGCTGGTTGCCGATGTACTCTTCGATAAGTTCGGACACGCGCTCGGGAGGAGTGTTCCCGTCGTTGAACAGATCGCTGAGGGTTATCGCGCCGAAAGGCAGCGTCGTGCGGTTGAGGATGTTGCGCCTGTTATACTGCACGAGCTGGAAGCTGCTCCCGCTGATGTCTATTATCACTCCCTTGGGTATATCCAGCGAGTTTATGACTCCGTGGTAAATGAGCTGAGTCTCTTCCTCTTCGGAAAGCACTCTCAGCTTGAATCCGCACGTAGCGTTCACTTCCTCGAGAAAGCTCTTCTGGTTCTTTGCGCGGCGGACGGCGTTGGTGGCGATGGCATAGACCTTGTCCACATTGTTCGTATCGCACAGTTTTTTGAACATTTTAAGCGTTTTGACGGCTTGCGCGATACGCGAAGGCTTGATGTATCCGTCGCGTTCCATATCCTGTCCGAGTCTTACCTGTTCCTGCAATTCGTCGAACACAACGAAGTGGCCGTCGTTATGACCATCCTCGAGCACATAAGCGAGCATCAGCTTGGCAAGATTGCTGCCCATGTCTATTACGGCAATTTTTTCCATATAGCTCCTTCTTTCCTGTCGTTATACCATCACACATTGTCACCTGTTACATTATAACACAACTTATTCGGTTTGTAAATACCTTTTTGAAAAATAATTTAGAGAATATTTATTAAATCGTTTACAACCGCCGTTGCAAAGTGCTATAATTTATTGATATGAGGTACGCAAGAAAAATTTTTACGAGTCTGATCGCCATACCGATCGCCGTTCTTACGGCAACGGCGGCGCTCCTTGCGCTGCCTCTCACCCGCCCGAGCGCGGCGGAAGCCGCAACGGGAGCAGCCGGACTCTCTTACGATTATATAATGAGCGCCCCTCTCGCCGTAGCGGCGGAAGACGAAAACGTCTACGTCCTCGATGAAAGCGGCGAAGTATCCTCGCTCGCGGACGGAGCCGTCGGCAAATTCACGGGCGAGACGTTCACGCCCGGCGGAGCGGCAAGCGCGGACAAACTCGCTGCGTTCGGCGGCGCGGTATACCTTTACGGCAGCGACGTCGTTGCCGTCACATCGGGCAGCGCTGGCATATACGAGATCGCGGAAAACGGCGTTGCCCTGCGCACGGACGCGGAGAGTTCCTCTCCCCTTTCCGTAGGGCTGACCGGGAACGCGGTGACTGCGGCGGCGGACGGCGACGCGCTGTATATAGTGACGGAGAGCGGCGGCAGATACTCTCTTATAAAGTGGTCGGACGGAAATACCGAAACGATCGCGGTCGAACTCCCCGCGGACGGGAACGTGACCGCGTCCGCGGTGCTGGACGGCGTGTTTTATTACGCCACCGATTATACGCTGTATTCCCTCGAGCAGCCCGACGGCTGCGATACCCGCGGCGGCATCATTTCCATGGCGGCAAGCGGCGGCAAGCTGCTGTTCACCACCCGCTCGGGGCGCGTGCATTCTTACGACGGCAGCGTTACGGAGACCGTCCTCGGCAAGTCCGGACACATCTCCGTTTCATCCCGCAGGAACACCGTGGCGTTTGCGGACAAGGGAAACAACAGGGTGACAGTCATGCGCGACGGCGAAACGACGTCTCTCCCCGCGGACAGTCCTAACGCCGCGGCGATAAGCTATACCGGCGAAATATTCGCGGCAAGCGACAATAAAATAGTGAACGTTAGCCGTGACGCGGAAGTGTTCGTTTCGAATGGCATAGTCGCCGATATCTGCTTCGACATAAAAGCGGTGGACAAAGACATCGTATACGCTCTCGGCGAAAACGGCGACCTCACCGAAGCGAACGGCGGAACGGCGATAGCCTCCTCCGTCTCCGCGATAGCGCCTTCGCCGGACGGCGGAGTGCTCGCCCTCGGAACGGACGGTACCGTAACGCATTACGCCGCAGGCGATAACGGCGGCTATGCGGCGGTAAGCTCGTTCACCGCCGCCGCGGGCACGGATATAGACGCGGACAGAGCGGGCAACGTTTACGTCCTCTCGGGCGGAGAGATAAGCAAATACTCCCCCGACGGCAGTACATCCGAAAAACTCGGCGTTTCGGACATCGATTCGTTCGAGATAAGCGAAGTGAGCTTTGCCGCGGACGGTTACGCGGTGGGATTCGGAGATATCGTCACCGTGGGGCTGCACTCGCGCTCGACCGACGTTATCCCGGCGGGAAATGCCGGAACTGATATGCTCGACGGCGAAGAGGACAAAGAAGCATATACGGCTTTCTCTGACGAAAAGTTTAACTCCTCTCCCGCGCCCTCTTCCGAACGCGCGGATATAGCGGTCGTCACGACGGATACCGAGATATATCCCTGCCCCGCGGAAATGCCTTCGGATACAGGAATGATAGCTAAAGGCACTTATGTCACTCTTGTCGCCCGCTACGAAGATACCGATTACTATCTGGCGATAGCCGAATCCGCAGAAGAAGGCAGCGCGATCGGTTACATAAACGTCAACGCGGTCGAAAGGTGCGATTACATGACGGAAGAAGAGACCATTGCCGAATACGGTCCCGATCTGCGCAGATATGTTTATATAGTAAGCCCGATATACAAATACCCCTCGGAAGAGGCACCCGTGCTCGAATCATCCACCATAGATACGGACAGCGACTACAACGAATTCACGGTAGCGCCCTTCGTGAAAGGATATAAGGACGCGAAAGGCGGATCGTGGTACCGCGTCGTCTGGGCGGACGCGAGCGACAAGAACATAACGCTGGACGGATACATGAAAGTATCCACCCTTTCGCTCGTGAGCGGCGACCAGACGGAGCCCGATATCAACGGCGAGATACGTGCGGACGACGGCGTGAGCGCCAAGTGTTATGCGATAGTGAGCGGCGAGTATGTCGAAAACGGCGACCTCGTCGCCGACCGCACGAAAGTGGAGATAGTCGGCGATTACACGAAGTCGGAAGAATACACGCATATCCGCTATAAAGACGAAAACGGCACCGTGCGCGACTGCTATGTGCTCACCGGCGAAGTCATACTGACGGAAGCGGGCCGGTACCAGATAGTCATGTTCGTAGTAGCGGGAGTCGTAGCGGTATTCCTGATAGTGCTCGTGACAGTTTACCTGCGGCGCAGGAAAAAGATAGATTAAGATCGGCGTTTGCAAACGTCCGAAGCGGGTATCGCTTCGGACGTTTCCGTTTTATGCTTTTACCTCGAAATACCGCGGAGCAAAACCGCGGGCGCGGTATTTTTCCACCGAGCGGACGAATATATCGATATCGAAATGCCTGTCCGTGCAAAGAAGTTCGAAATATTCCCCGTTATACGTCATACCGCTTCCCGTCGGATAAAAACCGTTGCGGAGATAAAATCCGCGGCGGCGAAGGCGGAGATCGTTATCCCTCATCCCCTCGCCCGCAAGTTCGGGATCGACGACGACAGGTACGCCTGGGCGCAGCTTTCCGAGCGTTTTTATCGCCGCGGCTCCCCTGCCCGCGTTACGGAAGGCGGGCGCTACCGCGAGAAAAAACAGATACGTCAGCTCGGCATACATCCCCGCGCACATATAGCCTACAGCCTCGCCGCCTTCGGTGAGAGCGTATATGCCCACGTCGTCATCGCCGAGAAAAGAGGACGGAGCCACATATTCGGACGGCGGAAACGCCTCTTTGCCTATTTCGTCCAGCTTGTCGAGCAGGGCGCATTTATCGGTGATCCTCGTTGTTTCCATAATAAGTATATTATATCACCGTTTTGCGATACATTCAAGTAAATTCGTCGCAGGCGCCGCGGTCTTCGCTCGTGGTCGCGGCGACGTCTTCCGCCCCGCTCTCCTCTTCCGCACGCTCGATACGCCCGACGGATATCTCGTAAGCCGTGCGCGTTTCGGACACCTCTTCGGAAAGTTTTTTCACATAGCGGCGGGACTGCACGCGCCCCGCGACGCGCAGTTTCGTGCCGACGGGCAGCGTTTTGCAGTACCTGGCGTTGCGCCCCCAGGCGATACACGGTATGTAGTCGGATTTGTTGAACGCGCGGTTTACCGCAAGCAGCATATCGCATATCTCGCGCGAAAGCGGAGTAGTGCGGTATACCGGCGGCTTGCAGATATAACCCGTCAGTTCGACGGTATTCGGTCCGGGATCGGAGCCGTCCGCTTCTTCCAATTCTTTGACAAACACGGTTAGCATGAGTTTGGAATGCCCGTCCGCCATCTTGTTGTAGCTGCGGAACTGCCCGTCCACCGTTATCCTGTCGCCCGCTTTGGGGTGTATCTCGCAGAGCAGCCGTTCCGCCACGGTGACGGGGATGATATCCGTCTGTTCGCTCAGCCGCGGAACGCTGAGGAAAAACTCGTAAAATCCTTCCCCGCATATCTCGTGCGTGAGCTCGGGCTCGGTGACTATCTCTCCCGAGAGGTGTACCTTGTTCGTCGTGTTGCGATCTTCGCTTGTCATTTCGTTACTCCTTTATCTGTCTTCCGGTATGGTCTATGGTATAACCTTCGGTATATATCATGTCGCCTACCGTCATGAACGTATATCCTTTCGCCTTCAGCCCGTCCAATATCAGCGGAAGGGCTTCCGTCGTATGCTCGCCGTTGTTGTGCATGAGCACTATGCTGCCGTTCCTCACCGAGCCGAGCACGCGCCCCGCTATCTCACCCGCGCTCAGTCCCTTCCAGTCGAGAGTGTCCACATCCCACTGCACGGTGACGAGCCCCTCTTCTTCCGCCGTGCGTATGAGCACGTCGCTGTACGAGCCGTAAGGCGGTCTGAACAGTTTCGGGCGGTCACCCGTGACCTTTTCGATGATGTCGCAGGACAGCCCGAGTTCGTTACTTATGTCGTCCGCGCTCATGCCGCCCATGTCGGGATGAGTATTGCTGTGCGTTCCTATCTCGAAACGTCCGCTTTCGGCAAGCGCGCGCAGCTGCTCGGGATATTTGTCCGCCCACATGCCCACAGCAAAGAACGTGGCGCATGCGTCGTATTCCTCCACGATATCGAGTATATCCGGCGTTTTATCCGCTCCCCATGCCGCGTCGAACGTCAGCGCCACCACTTTGTCTTCGCGCTCCACCGAATATATCGGCAGAAGACGCGGACTGCGCCCCAGATACACGCAGGCGCTGTCAGTCACCGTTACCGACGCTATCGCCGCGGCGATGAGCACGACCGTCACCGCCACCGCCACTATCGTTCGTTTACTCGCTATCGCTATCTTCATCACGCCCGACTCCCCGATGATAACAGATTAATGCGCGCGGAAAACGACAACTTTTGCCGAAACGGCGCGTAAAATCGCGACGCCTCCCGCCCGCGTTTGTATAACGTATGCTCCGCCGCCCGCGATTATGCAAAAACGCCCGCGCGTTGAGCGCGCGGGCGACGGCAAACCGACGCATATCATTTGTCCGTTTTTCCGACGAGCACGGGCAAAGCATTATCTTTCTTATTCGTAAACGCGCCGATAAACTGCATCGCGCCGACGGCGATAAGGAATACGCCGAACACGTTTTTGAGCAACCCCGCGTCCGCCGCCACGGCAAGAAAGGATACGCCCGTCGCCGACGCCGCCGCAGGGAGCGCGACGGTGAAAAAATACTCCGCGCGCAGCAAGCCGTTTTTGGCATGGAAAAACAGGCTCACGGCTGACATCGGCAGGAACACGACGAGATTTATCGCCTGCGCCGCATGACGGGAAAATCCGCAAAGGAGAGTAAGGAGGGGGATGAGCAGCGTGCCGCCTCCCATGCCCATCCCGCCGAGCGCGCCGCCCGCGGCTCCGGCAAGCACGAGAGTCAGCCCTTCCATACCGTCCACGCTCCCGCGCCCGCCACTATGAGCGCAAACACGACCGCCACCGCTTTGGGCGGAGCGCCCGCAAGAGCGGCGGAACCCAACGCGCCGCCGACCACGGCTCCCGCGGCAACGAGCAGCGCGGACAGCGGATCCGTCTCCCCCTTCGCGGTATACACCGCGGCGGCGGCAAGACATACCGGGAATATCACGAGCACGGTGGTAGCGTGGCTCACCTTCACTTCTTCGCCGAGGATATTCTCGAGAAAGGGCACGCAGAGCATGCCTCCGCCGCCTCCGAGCAAGCCGTTTATCGCGCCGACCGCGACCCCTACCGCCGCCTCGAGCACTCTCCTTCCCGCTTTTGCCTTCGCCTTCGCTTTTACCATAATTTATATATAATATAATGCGCAAAAAATCGGAAAAAATTTGCGTGTTTACGGATAAAAACGTTTGCATATCGAAAGCGATTACGGTATAATAGAACAAGTATTGACTATGGTGAGAACTTATGCTGTTTTCACGTTTAAGGATGCTTATACAGATGCAATCGAAAATCAATTCGTTAAGAAAAAGATCGCTCACGATCGTCGCGCTGATCGTTGCGGCGGCACTCGTGCTTTCGCTGATCGCGTTCTTTCCCGTCGCGGCGGGAAGCCGCACGGAAAAAGCGGCGGCTGTGGACATGGTGGAAGAGACGACCGTCACGAACGGCGAGTTCACCGAAACTTCGGGTTCGGAAACGCTCATGACTCCTTCGAGCTGGACGAGCAACGCGGTATCCGTTATAAACGAAGATAACGTCATATCCGGCGTCGTGGATCTGGATCCCGCGGCGCTTGACAGCGACGCTCTCGAAGACCTCGGTCTGGAAGCCGACGACGTCATACGCACTCCATTCGGTAGCAGTTCGGACAGCAATATGTTCGCGGGTTCGGACGCCAACGCCCTGTTCATCAACTCCGACGGAGCGGACATCGTTTACGGCTACGACTCTTCGAGCATATCTCTCGACGCAAGCTCCTACTACGAGATAAGCGCATGGGTGAAAACGAGCGACTTCGGCGACGGTCAGGGCGCGAGCCTTAAAGTCTCCGGCATGGAGAACGACATCATCATCGAAGATATCGATACCGTCGACTATTGCAACGAAAAAGACATATCTCCAAATAAAGAAAACCATTACGGCTGGGTGGAATACAAGATATATATCGCGACGAGCACGATGAGCGCGCCTTCGATCACGATCAGTCTTCAGCTGGGCAGCAGCGTATCCTTCACCGATCCCTCCTCTTCCTCGGAAGAGCCCCGCGTCATCTCCGACGAATCCAACGGCTGGGCGCTGTTCGATCACGTCACGGCGAAACAGTATACTTACAATACTTTCGTCTCCCGCGTCGCGGACATAAACGATACGCATACGTTCATCGATCCGTTCGAGGAGCGCACTTACGCCCTTTCGGACGACGGATGCGCGCTGTATTACGACGAGAACGATTCCGCGTTCCTTTCCGTTGACGAAAACGGCAATATCCTTTCCGAGGGCGACGCAGACTTCACCGCCAACATAATCGGCGACTTTGAAGAGAACAGGATGACCCGCTGGGACAGCGCGCAGCAGTCCTACGGGGTGCAGCCCGAAGTCGGCGCTTACGGCGCGGAGAGCGAAGAACTCGGCATCGACAACGCGGAGGACATCCCCTACTCTCCCGACGGCGAGAAGGGCAACATCCTCATGATAAACACCTTCGACGCCAAGAGCGAGACTTTCAAGTCCGCTTCCGGAGGCGTCAAGAGCTGCGACTTCACGATAGAGCGCCGCACCAATTACCGTCTCTCGGTATGGGTCAAGACGGTGGGCGAATCCCCCGCGGGCATAGTGATCGCGGGCGACGATTACCGCGGACCGCTGAACGACCCCAACGATAAGGTCAATAACGGCAAAGGTCAGCTCATGGTCGCGGCAACGCAGCTCAGCGGAGGCGACGACGACATGCGCTACGGCTGGAGCGAGCAGGTGTTCTATCTGCAGGGTTCGGTGTACAACGATTACGACGTGCATATCGAGCTTTGGCTGGGCATGCGCGCGGGCGGTGAAACGAGCGCCGCAAACGCCTCGGGCATCGCGATGTTCGACAGCATCCGCATCGAAGAGATCACCTACGACGAGTACTCGACGAACAGCAGCAGCGGCACCACGGTGACGTTCGACGGCGAAGCCGCGGACAACTCCATAACCAACGGCTACTTCGACGAGTTCGGCGATCCCGACGGAGACTCCAACATATACTCCCCCGAGAACTGGACCCTCACCGTAGCCGGCAAGGACGAGACGAAGGGCATGAGCACCAACGTCTATAACGACGATTACCTCGACTATACCGTAGCCGGTATCGTGTCCTCGGACATGACCGCATACAAGTACAAAGTCCCGGGCGCTGCCGACCGCTATCTCGAAGGTCCCCTTACCCCCAAGGCTACCGCACCCGACAACAAAGCGGACAATCTGCTCCTGATCAAGGCGGAGGATCTCCCCGCGGATAAGGACGGCGTTGCGGTAGGTTACTCTTCCGCAAGTTTCAGCGCTTCGGCGAACACGGTACAGCGCATAGACGTAAAGATGCGCGTCGAGAACATAAGCGGTTACGGCGCAAACCTCGTGCTCAAGAGCGGCGACAAGGAAGTCGCTACCATACAGCGCATAACCGACACTAACGACGGATCCTTCGCACTGTACGCCGGAGACGGATATATGACTTATACCTTCTTCGTGCAGACGGGCGATTCCAGCCTCAGCGATCTTTCGCTGGAGATATGGCTGGGCATGTACGATAAAGACCGTAACATGAGCAAGCTGTCCGCCGGTACGATATACGTTTCCGAAGTGACGATGACGCAGCTCAACGAGATGACTACGGACGACGAAGGCAACGAAGTAGCCGACGAGACTTCCCTCTCCGGCGCGCGCGCGGACTTCGCGAGCCGTTGCCGCGAGTATAAGAACGTATTCAACGTGAGCAAGCGTATCCCCTTCTTCGCCTGCTACTCCACATACGGCAGCACGATAGGCGGCGCGTACAACATCTACGACGACGGCGCGGTAAAGACCTCTTACAACTGGTCGCTCGGCACCGTACTGTCTAACGCCGCCGACAGCGACGACGCGGTATCGTTCGGCTATTACGATCTCTCGTCCAAAGACGACTCAGTTCTTCCCGAGAACTACACGAAGGAAGGCACGAGCAGCGACGACGCGCTCGTCATAACGAACAAGACCGCGGCTCATTCCGAGGTCACGGGCGACGTCACCTATACGCTGGACGGCGATTCGTATTACCGTCTTACCGTAACGGCTCAGGTGTACATCCCCGTCAAACAGGCGTCCGCGGATTACAAGGGCGCGTACATCGGTATCGACGAGACCGAATATTATATAGACGACATAAAGAGCACCGTGAACGATAAGGGCGAGGGCGTGTTCCGAACGTTCGACCTCTACATCCACACCGACGGCACCGCTCCTTCCGAGACCGAGGACAGTACGAGCACCGACGCGACCACGCGCACGATAACGATAGCCTTCGGTATCGGCGGCACGGATCTCGGCGAGCGCGCGGTAGGCACGATGATCGTGAGCGGCATAACCGTCACTCAGATAGACAGCACTACGTTCAACGACGCGAACGACCGCGTACAGAACTCCGGCGCGACAGCCGGCAAATACGAAGGTATCGCCGACTATACGGGCGGCGAGACGGACGACGCCGAAGAGGAGGACGAAGACGAAGATATCGGTTCGACGGACGCATCCGGCAACAACTGGTACATCTACATCTCCGTAGTTCTTGCGGTAGTCATAGTGATAGCGGTGATCGCGGCGATCGTCAGATACGTTGCGCTCAAGAAGAAGAGATCGGGCGAACGCTCCCCTTCGGAGAGACATTCCTACGACCGCGAGATCACGCTCGTTCGTCAGCATAAAGCGCTTGTGGAGAACGAGACCGCGGACGAGGCTTCCGGTTACGACGCGTTCGACGAGGATATCGAGGATCGTATAGCTACGATGCAGGCGATCGCCGAAGCGGAAGCGCTTGCAGGCGAGAATGCCGCGGCGAATGCGGAAAACGCACCCGAAGCGACCGAGAGCGATCAGTCCCCCGCTCCGGAAGAGCAGAGCGATGAAGCTGCGGGCACGGACGAAGCTCCCGCGACCGAGAGCGAACAGCCCGCGGATGCAGAGCAGCCGGCAGAGAGTGAACAGCCTGCCGAAACTGAGCAACCTGCCGAGGAAACGACAGACGTCGAGGCGGAAGCCGCTCCTGCGGAGCAGACCGAAGCGGTCGAAGAGCCTGTCTCCGAAGAGCAGTCCGCAGAGGAAGAGGAAGAATACCGTTACTCGGACGAGATCGTGGACTTCACTCCCAGCGAGGACAGACGCCGCGAGATAGAAGCGGCTAAAGCCGAAAAGGCTCGCATAAAGGCAGAGAAAGAAGCCGCGCGTAAAGCCGAAGAGAACGCGAGAGCGCGTCTCGAAGCGGAGCGCAAAGAAGCCACCCGCAGATACAACAAGTGGGATGACTTCGAGGATTGATCCGTAAACTTACGAAAACAGCGGAAAGCGAAATGCTTTCCGCTGTTTTTATATCGCAGCTTTTATGCCGTCCCCCGCCCGACAGGCGGATAATGTTTATAGCGCCCCGTCCGATCGTATGGCAAAGCCGAAAGTTTCAATGCCGCGCCGCGGCGGAGCTTTACGAATGGCGAGAGAGCTCGCTCAACACAAGACTTATATCCTCGTCGAAAGAAAGCGTCTTTTCTGCATTTTCGGGTATGGCTCCGCCGTATTGCCTGTTTACGCGGACGAGGTATACGTCGTCGTTTTCGTACACCATACGCTCAAAGGGAAAGCGTATGATCGTCGGAGTATTGTAGCCGACGCCGAGTTCGAGAAGTACGGTCTTTTTGCCGCGCGCTTTGTCTCGGAAACTTTCGTAGCGCCGCGCCGCTTCGTACCACGCTTTGTCCTGCACGAAGTATATATCCTTGCGGATATTGACTTCCGCTTCTCCCCCGCACACGGGGCACTTCGGTACGAGAGAGGACGGGATACGGCAATCACGTTGCTCCACAGCCATCCTGCGGACAAGGCTTTCGTTATCGTACAGAGTATCGTGACAGCCCTTTGCGCATTGAAGTTTTCCGTAATCGCCCTGCACGGCAAAGATACGATCGGGATCGAAACCCGCCTTATAAAACTGCGCGTCCACATTTGTGGTGATAACGAAACAATCTTTATCTCCGACGATTCCGAGCAACGTTTTATATAACGGCAATGCGGACGGCTGCCAACGGTTGAGCAGGATATGCCTCGACCAATAAGCCCATTTTTCTTCCTGTGTTTTGAACGGATAAAATCCCGCGGAATACATATCCGTAAGATCATACAGCGCAATAAAGTCGCCGAAATTTGCGGTAAAACGTTTTCCCGAATAAGTCAGACCCGCAGCGGACGAAAGCCCCGAGCCGCCGCCGATGAGCACGCATTCCGCGTCTTCGAGAAGCGAGCGCAGTTTATTTATCCTGTCCGAAAAGTTCTCTTTCATACAGCACTTCATCCTCCTTCAAAAACACGTTGAAAATGATTTTTAACGGACTGCCCGTCTCCGACTTCCATTGTTTGACCGTCTGCACGGCAAGAGCGCAGGCTTCGTCCTTGGGGTAACGATATTCGCCCGTAGAAATGCAGCAAAAAGCGATCGTTGAGAGTTTCATTCCGGACGCTTCGTTCAGGCAGGACAGATAACAGTTTGCAAGATCGCGACGGTCCTGCCCGGTCACGCTGCCGCGGACGACGGGACCGACGGTATGGAAAATATAGCGCGACGGCAGATTATACGCCTTTGTCACTTTCACCTGCCCGTTCGGCTCCCGCCCGCCTTTCATGAGCTTATCGCAATCCAGCCGCACCCGAACGCCTGCCGCAGAATGGATGACGTTATCTATACAATTATGGAGCGGATGAAAACAACCGAGGAGCGCGGGGTTGCAGGCGTTTACTATGGCGTCTGCGTTCAGCCTCGTGATATCGCCCCGCCATAAGGCAATGCCGTCCCGGTAAACAAAGCCGTTCACGTCGACGATGCCGCGCTCTTTTGTTTTTTGCGACAGATATTCGTCCTGTAAGCGCAAAAACTCTTTCGTTGCCGGCATGGGCGGGCGCACATTGCAGAGCGCACGAAAAAGATCCGGCTTTTGTTCATCCGTAAGGGACGGGACGGCTTCGCCGCGCTCCTCACAGAGGATTTGTATCAATCTGTCGAGAGTGGTCTGCATTCGATCCTCCTTTACGAAACGGCGCAAGCGCGATCGAAACGACCGCGCCTGTCGCTGTATATTGCCCGTATTACTTCCCGATGACGGAAAAACGCTTCTGAATGTTGTTTGCGTTTTCTATCTCGTCGATCATCGCGATGGCGTAATCGGCATAGCCGATACGGCTCTCTCCCTTATCGTTGACGAAGTAGTTCTCGCCGCCGAGAAGGTATTCGCCCGTTCGTTCGCCGTCCGCTACGAAGTCGCCCGCGGGCGAGAGGTACGTCCACAGCACATCAGAACGCTTACGAAGTTCTGCGAGAGCCTCGCCCATGTTGTTTGCCAGCGGCTTGAACACGTCGGGGAAGCTCTCTAAGTCTTTGACCTGCACGGTGTGTTCGGTATCTGCATACAAGCTGCCCGCGCCGCCAACGACGAGTAGACGGACTTTCGTTCCGCTCAGGATATCGCAAAGATGTTTGAGCGACGTCTTATGGAGAGGAAGGGTTTCGGGCATCCACGCGCCGAATGCGTCGATAACGACGTCGAACTCGATAAGGTCCTCACGCGTCAGATCGAACAGGTCTTTGACGACCGTCTTTGCCTTGGCGTTTTCTACCTTACCGTTCCCGCGCACGAAACCCGTCACATCATACCCGCGGGAAACCGCCTCGTTTACGAGCAGTTTACCCTGTTTGCCTGCCGCACAAATGACAGCTACTTTTTTCATAATGATACCTCCGAAATTATTTTGTTTCAGTGACCTTTCCGATCACGGGCACAGTATAACAAATGCGGAAAAATTTTTCTCGGAAGTTACCTTTCTATTATTTGATAATAGATTTGTTACTTGGTTTCGTTTTTGAACTATTGACTTGTCAAGACGCTCTTGCTATAATATAAAGAAAAAAGGAGCGCTTATTATGCTGGCAAAAGAAGAATTGCCCGAATGCCCCGTGGCAACGACGGTACAGCTCATCGGCAATAAATGGAAACTGCTTATCCTTCGCAATCTCATCTATAACGGAGCGCAGCGGTTCACCGATTTTCCCAAGACCATTCCCGGCATCAGCAAAAAAGTGCTGACGGACAATCTGCGGGCGCTGGAAAGCGACGGGCTCATCGAACGCGAAGTGTTCGCGGAAGTCCCGCCGCGCGTCGTCTATTCCCTGTCCGACCTCGGCAAAACATTGAAACCCATCCTTGACGCCATGTTCGATTGGGGCACTGAATACAAGAACAGTATATAATTTATATCCGCATATATAAAGCGAGCTCCCGGTGGGAGCTCGCTTACGTTATTCGGATATATCCGTTTATTTAGACAAGTCAGAGAAGCGGCCGACAAGAGCGCGGAACTCCGCGAACACCGTATCGGGATCTTCGCCTTCGGCGCATTTTTTCATGGACTCGGCGAGCTCCTTTTCCATCACGGCGCGCCCGAAGCTGTGCATAGCCGATTTTACGGAATTGACCTGTATGATGAGGTCCTCGCTGCTTATGCCTTCGTCTATCATCCTGTCTATCGCCTTCATCTGCCCCATCAGCTTATTCAGTCTGTTATGCAGATTTTTGATGTCCGTAGGGTCGTATATCTTTGCCATTACTGCCTCCTTTTCCTTTTTACTTATTCATTATACATTATTTGTTTACGTATGTCAAGTATATATCTATACCTCTATACCCTTTTATATCACATAGCCGCCGCTGACGTTGAACGTCTGCCCCGTGATGTAGGATGCGCGTTCGCTCGCGAGGAAATAAACGGCGTTCGCTATATCCTCGGGTGCGCCCAGCCTGCCCGAAGGTACTTCGGCAATTATATCCGCAAGCTCTTCGGGAGCAAAACGCGAAAGCATGTCCGTTTTTATCGCGCCCGGGGCGACGGCGTTTACGCGCACTCCGCTCGGAGCGAGCTCCTTCGCCATCGCTTTGGTAAAGGCGATGATACCCGCTTTTGCCGCCGAGTACACCGACTCCATGCTCGCACCGCATATCCCCCACACGGACGACACGTTCACTATGCTGCCTTTGCGGGAAAAGGCGAAGTCGTCGTAAAACGCCTTTACAGTAAAGATCGCGGAAAGCAGATCGTCGCCTACCGTGCGTCGGATATCCTCTTCGCTCATGTCCGCGAGAACGCCGTATTCGCTGCTGCCCGCGTTGTTGACGAGAACGTCGACGCCGCCGAACCGCGCGATCGCCGCGCGTCTTACTTCCGCCGCGCCCGTAAAAGCGGAAAGATCCGCTTTTACGGCGACCGTGCGTTCAACGCCGAGTTCGCTCACCAGAGCCTCCGCGGCATCACCGCTCGACTTGTAACATACTACGACGTTCCAGCCGCGCCGCGAAAACAGGCGCGACACAGCCGCGCCTATCCCCTTAGCTCCGCCCGTCACCACGACGGTCTTTTTATCCTCGTTATGCGTAATTGTCGGGCAGATCATTTTCAAACAGTATCGCGCAGCCGTCCGGAAGGGTCGCAAGTATCTTCTTCGCCGCGTCCAAGGACATTGCGGTCTTGATACGCTCTTCGGGCATGCCCGCTTCCATGGCACCCGCTTTTATGGTCTTTGCTCGGCTGCCCACAAGTATCGCCATGTCGCACACGCCCGCGATGTTCCTGCCAAGCTCGGCATTCGCGTCGTTCTCCAGCCCGCCGAGTTCCACCATACCGGGCGTCACGACGATCTTTTCGCCGTCGAACGCGGACAGCACCTCGAGAGCGTTCTTCGCTCCGCAGGGGTTGGAATTGTACGAATCGTCTATTATCGTGCGTCCGCCCACGCGGATGACTTCCAGACGGTGCTCGACGGGTGCGAGCTTTTCGCACGCCTTGGCGCACTCTTCGAGGCTCACGCCCATATCCGCGGCTATCGCGATGCATGCGCATATCAGCGCGGGCACATGCCTGCCGAGGAGCGGAGTGCGGATCGATACGGTCTTTCCGCCCGCGGTAACGTCGAACGTCGTGCCAGACGGCGAAAGCACGAGCGAGGAGTAGCGCACGTCACAGTCGTCGCCGTCGCCCGTTTTCATCATCCTGCCCGTTCTGCGCAGCGAGAGCTCACGCGCGCCTTCGTCGGCGCAGTTGAAAACCGCCAGACCTTTCTCGCCCACCGCTTCGACAAGCTCGTACTTGGTATCCGCGATGTTTTCCAGCGAACCGAACGTCTCGTAATGCTGACAGCCCACGCCCGTTATGAGCGCGTAATCGGGCTCCGCAACGGTACATATCTCGGCGATGTCGCCCTTCCTGCGCGCGCCCATCTCGGCGATGAATATACCGTCGTCGGGTGCGAGCACGTCGTTTATCGTACGGCATATACCGAGAGGCGTGTTGTAACTCTTTGGGCTGGCGCACACGCGGCACTTGCCCGAGAGCATGACCGTGAGTATGTTCTTCGCGGTGGTCTTGCCGTAGCTGCCCGTGATACCTACGACCTTGAGCCCTTCGGCTTTAAGTTTTTTCATCTCGGCAGACGCGTCGCGCATAAAGGAACGCGCGCTCATGCGTTCGAAGGGATAAGTTACGAAATACGCTATAGCCGCCATCAGCGGGACGAGCACGGGAAGTATCGCGTAACCGCACTCATACATCGGCGTGAGCGAAAGCGCCCACCCGCCCACGCTGAACGCGAGGCAGACCACGACGTATGTGAGTATGAGCCTTCTCATCCTCGGGGTGACGGCAAGCGGGACTTTGGACTTCTTCGCGTAAGCCACCGCCGCGAACGCTATGCCGAACACCACATAAGCGATATATGAAAAATAATGGACGCCCGACTCCCATTCCCACGGGAAACAATACCTGAACAGCAGCATGAAGCAGACCGTCAGCAGCGAATAAGTGAAGTACCGCAGGATATAGTCGTAATGGGACGCTTTGAGCCAGCTCAGAACGCCCTTGAAACGGTACGACGACAGCTGATACATGTGCAGCATCTTTATGCCCGCCACAGACAGCAGTATCGTCGACAGAAATATAAAGATCACGTCAAGCGCAGTGTCCATTTTTCGATGAGCTCCGCAAGAGAAGTCACGAACGTAACGTGATCCTCCGCGTATGCGAAATGCCCTCCTTTCAGACGTATCGCCTCGGCGCCGCGTATGCGCCGCGCCATTATGCCGCACATGTACGGCGGCGTTTCCCTGTCCCCGTCTCCCCAAAAGAGCGCCGTCGGGCAGGATATATAGTTCAGCCTTTCCGTAAGATCTTCGGATACGATACGCGAGAATACCCCGCGCATGCGCTCCGGCAATGCCAGCCAATCGGGCGAATAGTATTTGGTCACGTCCCGCCCCAGGCGTTTGTCGCGCTTAAAAGCCATGCGGCGCAGTGCGTACCTCAGTCCGCGGCGTGGTCTTACTCCCGCGGCGGCAACGAGAGCGAGAGCGTACGCCCGCTCCTTATCCTCACCCGAAGCGATATCTATCGCCACCCTGCCGCCGAAGCTGTGCCCTATAAATATTACCTTATCGAAGGCGCATTTGTCAAGCAGGGCGAGCGTAAATGCGGAATAATCGCGCAGGTTCCAATCCTCGGGCGGCATATCCGTGCCGCCGAAGGGCGGAAAGGAAAACGTCATGCACGTCCTGCCGCGCCGCGAAAAATACTCCATGGCGCCGCCGAACGAGCGCGCGTCGCCGCCCCAGCCGTGCAGGAATACGAGAGGGATCCCTCTCCCGAGCCTAATATCGCATTCGGCCTTGAGCCCGTTCACGTATCTTTCGATACCGCCTCCCGCGTCATTATACAGGCGGACGCATCGCCGTAGTAGCCCGGGCGCCTGCCTGCGAGCACGAAGCCGCAGGACTCGTACAGCGCTATCGCGGGCGCGTTGTTTTCGTTCACTTCGAGATACCAATGAGCCGCGTCTCCGGAAAGAGCGGCGCGAACGAGCGCCCTACCTATGCCGCGGCGGCGTTTGCTTTCGTCAGTCGCTATCGAGGATATGCAGCCCTCGTCGAGCACTCTTTCGGCTATCACATAGCCGCACACGCCGCCCTCGTCGCAAACATATATATCCGTCCGCGGCGAGACGAACGCCGCGTGTATCTGTTCGTCCGTCCATACGGGACGGACGTTTTCCCGCATGAGGCGAGCTACCGCGCGTTCGTCGTCCTTATTTGCCCGACGTATCATTTTTCTTTTCGAGATCGCGCTCCGCCTGCGGTTTGCGGATATACAGCGGCTGAAGCTCGTTGCCGCTCACCGCTTCGCCCGCGTGCGCTTCCACGAGCGCCGCGAACGCTTTTTCCGTATCCTTCGGGCAGAATGCGTTTATCTCGTCCGCCGTGCGGCTGTCCGCTACGAGCGCGTAAGGTTCTTCTATCTCCGCCAGAAAATCTTTCAGCTCTTCCGCCGACAGAGTTTTGGGCGGAAGGAGCGTGCGCATCTTGCCGTCGTACACCGCGACGTAGCGCATACCGTTGGACGCGTCGCTCACAGCTACGACGGGATCTTTTCCCTTACAGTTATATGCGAGCAGCTCGAGAGCGGTCACTCCCACCGTCGGCTTTTCGCAGACGTAAGCGAGCGCCTTCACCGTCGCCATGCCTATCCTTATGCCCGTGAACGACCCCGGACCGGTCACGCAGGCGAACATATCCATGTCCGAGACCTTAGCTCCCATGCGCCTAAGCAGCGCGTCCACCTCGGGCATCAGTCTTACCGACGCCGCGGTAAAGTCGTCACATTGAAAATACCCGTATTTGCCGTCAAAGCAAACGAGTACTTTCAGAGATTCCGAAGCCGTGTCGACCGCGAGATAGTTCATAGTTCTATGTGTTTTACTCCCTCTTTGCTGCTGTACCTGTAAAGTACTATCTTGCTCCCTATCCTGCATACCGCTTCGGCACGCAGTTTCATTTCGAGCAGACGCATGAGATCGTCCGCCTCGTAATCGCAGTTTTTGAGCACGCTTATCTTTATGAGCTCGCGGCGAGAAAGAGCCGAATCCAGCCCCTCGATAAGGTTATCGGATATCGCGCCCTTGCCGATCTGAAAGATCGCGGGCTCGTTCGCCGCTATGCTCTTCAGTTTTGCCCGTTGTTTACTCGTCAGCATTTTACCGTGATCTCTCTTTCGTTGTCGCCCGTGCGCTCTATCGTCACTTCGATCGCGTGCGCGGGCAGTATGCTTTCTATCTGAGACGGCCACTCGACAAGGCATACCGCGGACTTGTCGCCGAAACGCTCGCCGATGCCGCACGCTTCCGCTTCCTCGCCGTTTTTCAGACGGTATGCGTCGATATGCACGAGACGGAGCCTGCCTTCGTATTCGCAGGACAGCGTGAACGTCGGGCTTTTGACGTCCTCTTTTACGCCGAGAGCTTCGGCAACGCCTTTGGCGAATACCGTCTTCCCCGCGCCGAGATCTCCGTTAAGGAGAACTACCTCGCCGCCCTTAAAATTTTCGGCAAGTCCGCGCGCGAATGCGCGGGTCTCGTCTTCGCTTCGGGTGATCGTCTTTTGCATACCATCATTATACACTTCTTTCTCGTTTTTTGCAAACGATTTGCCGTCGTTATCCTCAGCTTCGCCCGCTTTTGCCGACTTCTTCCTGTCGCGGAACAGCCATTTCATGGCTTTGGAGAGCCGCTTGTAAAGTAGCAGCGTGAGCGCGCTTATCGCTACGCCTTTTATCACGTTGAACGCTATGATAAACGGGAACAGCGACGAGAACATCTCCGCCGCCTGATCTCCCATATACAGCGGGAAATTTATGTAGCGGTTGGCGACGAGCGACGCCGCGACCTGCAGCACGCAGCCGACGCCCATGCCCGCAGCCACCCACGGCAGTCCTTTTTTGAACTTATACAGCACGGACGGCACGATGATGAAGCACACCGTGACCATGAAGTTGGCGAGCTGTCCCACTCCGCCCGAAGTGGAAGTTATAAGGCACAGCGCCTGTTTGACTCCCTCGATGACTATCGCGCCCACGGGTCCGAGCATATACCCGCCCAGCATGGTCGCGACGTTGGAAAAGTCCATTTTCAGAAAGGACGCCGGTGGGAATATCGTGAATTCCAGAAAAGACAATGCGTACCCTATCGCCGTCAGCATGGCAAGCGTCGCTATGCGCTGAGCTGTAAAATACCGCCTTATATACTCGCCGCGTTTTGCGCGGGGCTTTGTCTCCGTCGATCTTCCCGACGGCGTTTTTGCTTTACTTCCGGTCATGATAAAACCGCCTCCTTATGCGATAAGGGGCGGTGATACGGCGCGCACAGATATGCGGCACGATAAACGCTTTATAACATCCGGACTATACCGTCGGTCGGGGAATTCCACCCCATCGGGCCTTTCGGCTTCGCGGACTGTCACCGCCGGTGGGGATTTTCACCCCGCCCCTAAAGCTATGTTGTGTTTATAATATATTACGCCGTGCGACGTTTGTCAAACGATTTTACGCGGGTTTTGCGCTTTTCGTTTCGTCCTTTTTGTAAAGCCCGAGCGCCTTGAATGCGAGCGGCGCGCCGAGTATCAGCCATATGCCGATGAGGAAATAACGCACGAACGCCGTCACCCATACCGTAATATCGGCAAAAGCGGAAAGCTCGAACGGCAGATAGATGACCATGGCTCCCGCCGCGCCGAGGACGAACTTGAGTATGTTCTGCAATACGCTCGCTTTCGTCTCCCACTTCACGAAGCGTTTTTCGATAAAGTAGCACGCATAAACGCTCGTCATCACGCCCGTGAGCGTGAGCGCGGTATCCGTAAAGTCGGGATCGGCGAATATGCCGATAAGCACCGAGGCGACTATCGCCGCCGGGGCGAGAACGAAAGCAAGATACTCCTCGCGATCGCCGAGAAAGTCGTAAAGCCAACCGAAAAGCGCGACGATGAGTATGCCGGTCGCCGCACCCGCAAGCACGTCCGTCGGGTAATGCTGACCGAGGAACATGCGCGATAACATCACGAGGAGCACGACGACTATTCCTATCGGGATCGTCGCCTTACGCGCTTTCGGAAATTCGCGCACGGTGAGCGCCGCCAGCGCAGTCACGCTGTTCGTGTGCCCGCTCGGGAAACAGTAGTCCGTGCTCGCGTCGCCTATCGACCGCACTTTGTCCGGATAAGCGTTGAATGGGCGCACGCGGCGGACGAGCGCTTTCACGCCCGCCACTATCGCCGCGCTGACGAAGTATATGTTCATCATCTTGAAGCCCTTGCGCTTGTCGACGCACCAATAGAAAAACATGACGACCGCAATGACGACCATCTCCTCGCCGAGCAGCGACGCGAGCTTCCAGAAGAAATTCGACGCGTCGTTACTTACGCTTTGCAGCTTTTCCAGAAAATCGGCTTCCCATTCCATGCCGTCACTCTCCGTAACGCTCGCAGTTCGCACCGTCCACCCACAGACGTTCGAGATGATAATACTCGCGAGTCTCCTCGTGGAAGACATGGAGTATGACGCTGCCGTAGTCCATGACGATCCATTTTGTCTCGTTCATGCCGTCGCGACGAGCGGGCTCTATGCCCTCTTCGGACAGTTTTTCCTCCACGTTGTCGCAGAGCGATTTGACCGCAGTGGTCGACCTGCCGCTCGCGATAACGAAATAATCTGCAAGAACGGACTTGGCGGATATGTCTATTATCACGATATCCCGCCCTTTTTTGTCGTCCAGCACTTTTGCTATTTTTACCGCAAGCTCGTGAGCCTGCTCTTTTGTCATCGTTTTCATTTATGCTCCTTGTAATACTCGTATGCTTCCGCGGTCGCGGGATACAGTTCGTCCGCGCCGACGTGTTCCACCGAATTGGCGAGAGCGGCGCGCAGCCCGTCGTCTATGCTCTTTTCCGTCGCTTTGCGCAAGACCTCCACCGTCGGAAAAGAACGCAGCGGCTCGATATAATCAGCGAGATATACCACCTTTTCCAAAGGCGTCATGTCCGGCTTGCCCGTCGTGTGCCATCGCACCGCCTCGACGATGTCTTCGTCGGTTATGCCGAGGAGCTGGCGAAGTATCTCCGCTCCTATCTCGGCATGGCGTATGGGCAGAGGCATGCCGTCTATCCTGCCGTCGAACTTCACGCTCATCTCTTCCGCCTGTTCTTTCGTGACGTACTTGCCTATGTCGTGGAGAAGCAGCGCGGTCGTCGCTTTATGCGTATCCACGCAGGCGCGCTTGGCAAGGCATACGCCGCAGAGCGCTGTGGAAAACGAATGATCTATGCGCGACTTCTTCATGCCGAAACGCTCGTAAAGCCCGTTCACATAGCAGTAATCGCGGTAAAGCCCGCTCTCGGTAACGTAACGCGCGACGTCCTCGGTAAGGAACATTTCCGGTTTTCCCATCGCGACGGATATGCGCACTTCGGACGAAGAACCGTACTCGCCCTCGAAATCGGCTATGACATACTTCATGCCGAGATCACGCATCTTGCGCTCTCCGTCCCTCGTTATCGGGAAGTGCGGACGGGGCACGACATACAGCGTCGCCAGCCGCGAAATGATATCCGTATGCTTCCAGCGCTCGAGCTCTATGAGCATCTCGCTTCCCATGCACAGATAAAACTTACTTCCAGCGTGCTCTTCCGCAAAATGCTCCAGTGTGATGTATGTGTAATCCGTGCCTTCTCTGTCAAGCTCGAAGGTATCTATATGCACGTTTTCCGTGCCCGCCGTTATCATGCGCAGCATGTCAAGACGCTGCTCCGCCGTCGCCCCGGTAACGCTCTTGAACGGCGATACCTTGCAGGGAACGACGATCACATGCGAAAAACGCTCGGACAGCCCGCGCACGAGCGCGGCATGCGCTTTCGTCGGCGGATCGAAAGTCCCGCCGTATATCACGAACGACTCACTCAACGTATTCGAACTCCACATCGAGCATACGAACGGTGTCGCCCGTCTTTACGCCCGCTTTCCTGAGCGCCTTATCTATGCCCGTTTCGCGTATGCGGCGCTGGAAATATTGCATGCTGTCGTAACTGTCGAGCACGACGTTGCGGGCAAGCTCGTCCACCAGACCGCCGAATACTTCGTACTCGCCATCCCCGGTTTTCACGACGTCGAACCCCGTCTTGTCCGGCCGCGCATACACGAACGGCTCGTATTCGAGCGGCTCGAGGGGCGGCAGCTTGGCAAGCTCGGCATACATGGTCTTTACCAGCTCTTCCACGCCGCTGTGGACGATCGCGCTCATGAGCACGGGGCGCTTGCCCGACGCTTTTTCTATCCTCTCCACGACGCTGCCGTCCGTGATGATGTCCGCTTTGTTTATCACGATCACCTGCGGCTTGTCGAGCAGTTTTTCGTCGTAGCCCGCAAGCTCGCGGCAAATGGCTTTATAGTCGTCTACCGGGTCCCTGCCTTCGCTGCCGCTGCCGTCGATGACGTGCACGAGCAGCCGCGTGCGCTCGATATGGCGCAGGAAATCATGACCCAATCCCGCGCCTTCGGCTGCGCCGTCGATGAGCCCGGGGATATCCGCGACCGAAAACGAATCGTCGTATACGCTCACCATGCCGAGATTGGGAGACAGCGTTGTGAAATGGTAATTCGCTATCTTGGGGCGCGCGGAGCTGATAACGGAAAGTATGGTGGATTTGCCCACGTTGGGATAACCTATAAGTCCGACATCCGCTATCGTTTTGAGTTCGAGAGTCACCGAATGCTCTTCGGTGCGTTCGCCCGCCTGCGAAAAGTGCGGAGCCTGGCGGCGGGAATTGCGGAAAAACGCGTTTCCCTTTCCTCCCTTGCCGCCTTCCGCGGCAACGACTTCGGCTCCCTCTTCGAACATATCGGCGATGATACCGCCCGTCTCTTCGTCGCGCACGACGGTGCCGACGGGCACGTCGATGATAAGATCCTTGCCCTTTTTACCCGCCGAATAACGCGATTTTCCGTTCTCGCCGTTCTCGGCGCGATAATGCCTCGCGAACCTGAATTCCGCAAGATTGTTCTTGCTGCCCGAAGCGCGGAAGATCACCCTTCCGCCTTCGCCGCCGTTGCCGCCGTCGGGTCCGCCGTTATTGACGTACTTCTCCGTATAAAAGGACGTGCAGCCGTTTCCGCCGTTGCCCGCTTTTATGAAAATTTTTGCAGTATCCGCAAACATAGTTATCCTTTGATATAGTTACAAAACTCCGTCACATTGCATTTATCGCACTCCGGATTCCTGCTATGACAGACATACCTCCCGTGAAATATAAGCAAATGATGCGCTTTTGACCGCATTTCGAGATTTATTTCTTTCGTAAGATCGTTTTCCACCCCTTCGGGCGTAGGCTTGTCCGAAAGCCCGAGGCGGTGCGACAGGCGGAAAACGTGCGTGTCCACCGCGATAGCGGACTCTCCGAACGCCACCGAAAGCATGACGTTGGCGGTCTTTCTCCCCACTCCGCGGAGAGAAAGAAGCTCGTCCATCGTGCGAGGGACTTTGCCGCCGAAACGCTCGACGATATCCGTCGACGCCGAGATTATGCTGCGCGCTTTGGCGCGGAAAAACCCGCACGAGCGGATGAGCGTTTCCAACTTTTCCTGCGGCATAACTGCGAAGTCCTCGGGTTTGCCGTACTCGGCAAAGAGTTTTTCGGTGACGATATTGACGCGCTTATCCGTGCACTGTGCCGAGAGTATGACCGCGACGAGCAGCTGGAAATCCGTGCCGTAATCAAGTTCGCAATGCGCGTCGGGGTGCGCCTGTTCGAGCAAACCGAGTATTCTGTCCGCCCGCGCGGACTTGTTTTCGACGCTTTCCATCGTTATTAATGATTATACCATACGGACCGTATTTTGTAAAGCGTTATTCAAAATATTCGGGACCACTTTCCTTCTCTTACCGCGTACGCGCCGCGAAAAGCGGAAAAGCCCGTCGCAACGTTCGTAAAAAACATGAGCCCCGCTCTGTCCGTTCGTACCGCGAGCGTACAGCTCCCGCTCATGCGTAAAGGCGCGTCGGTAACGGAAGCGGCATAAGAAGAGGCGCGCAGCATATTGGCGCACCTGAGCGTCTGCGATCTCGCACCGAATACGAGCAGTATATCCATCGTTCCTCCGTCATCATAAGTAATATCGAAATATCATGTACGGTTCTCTTTCTCTCCCGGCGTCCATAAACTAATACGGCGGCTGTTACATTATATGCGGCCGCGCGGAGGAATGCCCTTGATATATCTGGATAATGCCGCGACTACTTATTTCAAACCCACTCCCGTGATAAACGCCGTAGGCAACGCGCTGAAATATCTTTCCGCGAACCCTACGCGTTCTTCGCACTCGCTCGCCGTAAAAGCGGGCATGCTCGTGGAAGAAACTCGGGAGATCGCCGCTAAAATGTTCGGTACTACGCCTGACAGAGTAGTGTTTACGCTCAATTGCACGGACGCGCTCGACACCGCGATATTCGGGTGCGCGCGGCGCGGCGGGCATATAATTACGACGGTGCTCGAACACAACAGCGTACTCAGACCGCTCATGCGGCTCAGGGAGCTCGGGATAACGGATTTCACAGCGCTCTCCCCGCTCATGGGAGGATACGTATCTGCCGAGCAGGTCGCGAGCGCGATAAGACCCAATACTTACATGGTGATAGCGAGCCATGTGAGCAATGTCACGGGGGCGGTACAGCCGATCTCCGAGTACGGGTTCCTGACCGAGAAATACAAGCTGCTTTTGCTTGTCGACGCGGCGCAGAGCGCGGGATACCGCGATATAGACATGGCGAAGGATAAGATCGATCTGCTTGCGGTGGCTCCGCATAAGGGGTTGCATGCGCCGCAGGGCGTGGGCATGCTGCTCATCCGCGGAGATGTGCGCGTGCGGCCGTTCCGCTACGGAGGGACGGGCACGGAAAGCGCCAAGCCTCAGCCGAGCGAGCTGCCCGAAGCGCTCGAAAGCGGCACTCTCCCCACCCCCGCGATCGCGGGTCTGAATGCGGCGATGAAGTACACGCTCGAGCACGGAGAGGAGAACCGTAAGAAGCTGAACGGGCTCTTCTATTACACGCTCGGGGAGATGTCCAAGATAGGCGGAGTGCGCTTGTACACGCGCAAGGAGTACGGCGGTCCCGTGATCGCGTTCACGGTGCGCGGCATGACAAGCGCGGAAGCGGGCAATATCCTCGCGGACGAGTATGACATCTGCGTGCGCTCGGGGCTGCATTGCGCTCCGCTCGCGCACAAGCATTACGGGACACTCAAAGACGGCATGGTGCGCATAGCCGTCGGCGTGGACAATAATGCCGACGAGATCAATTTCTTCCTGCAAGCCCTTTCCGAAGTCGCCCGGTAAACTTGTAGAGAGCTTTGCGAGAGGGCACCTCTTTGACAAAGAGGTACCCTCTCGCGCTCTCCCTCGAGAAACTTAAAACAATATAATTCTAACTTTACGAAAAATACTCCGTTTCCCGCCCCATACGCCCCCGCCTTTACGAGAAAGTTAAAGCGATATGATACGGTGCTCCGTATTATCGTCCCCTCTCGCTCTCCTGCGAAAGACTTAAAACGATATAATTCTATCCCGAAGCAAGATCCGATCGCGACAACGGCAGAACAAGCCGCGTTTCTTTCGCTTGGCGCGGTGTGATTTTTTTTGAAAGATAAAAATGAACGGGGAAAACTTTTCTTTCGGCAAAAAAATTTTCCCCGAACTCACTTCCCCGTTCAGCTGCCGATGATACGCAGGAGATGGTTTAGTTTTTCCACCTGTTCGTGCGTCAGGTACGGGCGCATACGGTCTATGTCCTCGGCGAGCCGCGCGGCGGAAAAATTCCCGCTCGATTTCGCCGAAGCGACCTCGCTCATAAGTTTGGCGTACAGTGCGTCCTCGCTCATACTGCCGTACTTTTCCATAAGCTCCGCCGCGCGCTTTTTCTCATCATCGGCGCACATGTAGTTTTTAAGTTTTTTACGCATACATTATATTATATGCCGGCATATATGTTATTGACCAGGAGGACAACAAATGGATATAAACGCGATACTGCCACTTCTTCTCGGCAAGACGGATATGAAAGACAAGACCAAACTGTTTACCGCGCTCGCGTCCGGCGGCTCCCCCGAGGACGTGCTCGCGGGCGCGCTCCCGCCCGAAGCAAGCGGACTGCTGTCCCTCTTCAAAAACCGCTCCGCATCGCACTCCCGCCCGCCCGTTCTCGGGCTTAAAGCCATCGCCTCGTTCGCCCCGCCGGACATACTCGGCTCCATGTTCAAGCTGCTCGCATGAACGTCCGCGTCACAATGCGCTTCACTCGCCGTTGTTATTCGAACAAGGATACGTACAGCGTTTTAAGTTCGTTTATGATATCGGACAATAATTCGGCTGTCGAGCGACCGTCTCTTTCGTAATATTTTCTGTCGTTCAGCCGCCACTTATCGCAACCGTCTCCCGAACGCACGTTATCGCCCATTCGGGAACAATAACCGTTTTCGGTATGAAAATAATCGGAACGCACTTTTATATAATAGCGCGTAAACTCCGTGCAACATGCGCACACACGGTCGCATGTCGCACTTTCCGTCTCCCTTTCCCGACTGTCGATCTTAATACTCATGATTTATGCTCCCGCATATATTATACACGTAGGAAAATGCCCGAGTCAAGTATTTCGGGCACTTTCCTACTATAATTGAAACGGAGGACGATCATGGAAAGAAAGATCGACATAGGGGAAAGATTGAGCGAACTGCTATCGGAAAACGATATAAGCGCAGAAGCTCTCGCCGAAGAGCTCGGGGTAAACGCGTCTACCGTCAGACGCTGGAAACGAGGAGCCAAATATATGCGGCTCGGGAACGCGGTCGCGATAGCGAACCGCTTCGGCTGTTCTTTGGAATTTCTTACAGGCAGGAGCGATACTTTTATAGACTTTTCTCCGCATCCCGCTCCGCCTTTTTATCCCCACCTGCGCGAATTGATGAAAGAAAAAGGGATCTCAAGGAACAGGATAAATCGCGAAACGCATATCCGCTCTTCGCACTTTGTCGATTGGAGCAAAGGCGCGGATCCCAACATAACTTCCGCACTCGAGCTTGCCGACTATCTCGACGTATCTTTGGATATCCTCACGGGAAGGGACAGATAACGGCGCACGCTGCCGCGATCACGCTCGCCCGAACACTGCAACACGATTTTTCGTAAAATAAAGCAAAAAGAATCAAGGCTTGCCTTGACTCTTTTTGCTTTATCGTCATTTTTACGATTTATTTGCTTTCAAGCGCCTGAGTTATATCGGCGATTATATCGTCCGCGTCCTCGATTCCTAACGAGAAACGTATAAGCGACGGATCGATACCCGCGGCGGCGAGCTGCTCGTCGGTGAGCTGACGATGAGTGTGGCTCGCCGGATGGAGCATGCACGACTGCGAATCGGCGACATGCGTGTATATACGAACGAGTTTTAAGCCGTCCATGAATTTCTCGGCAGCCGCGCGACCGCCTTTGAGTCCGAAGCAAAGCACGCCGCAGGTGCCGTTCGGGCAGTATTTTTTACCGAGCTCGTAGTACTTATTGCTCTTCAATCCCGGATAGGATACCCATTCCACCGCGGGATGCGCCTCCAAAAACTCCGCTATGCGCTGAGCGTTCGCGCAATGGCGCGGCATACGCAGGTGGAGAGATTCCAGCCCGAGACCGAGATAGAACGCGTTCTGCGGCGACTGTATGGAGCCGAGGTCGCGCATGAGCTGCGAAGTGGCTTTGGTGATATACCCCGCCTTGCCGAACTTCCTCGTGTACACTATGCCGTGATAGGATTCGTCGGGAGTATTGAGTCCCGGGAATTTATCGCCGTAAGCGGCGAAGTCGAAGTTACCGCTGTCCACTATCGCCCCGCCGACAGCCACTCCGTGACCGTCCATATACTTGGTAGTGGAATGGGTCACGATATCCGCGCCCCACTCGAACGGACGGCAGTTCACGGGCGTCGGGAACGTATTGTCCACGATGAGCGGCACGCCGTGAGCATGTGCGATCTTAGCGAACTTCTCTATATCCAGCACCTTTACGCCGGGATTGGAGACTGTCTCGCCGAACATGCACTTGGTGTTAGGTCTGAACGCGGCGGAGATCTCCTCCTCGCTCGCATCCTGATCGACAAAAGTGCATTCGACGCCCATCTTTTTCATCGTCACGCCGAAGAGGTTGAACGTCCCGCCGTATATCGTGGACGACGCTACGAAATGATCGCCCGCTTCGCAGATATTGAACACCGCAAAGAAGTTCGCAGCCTGCCCCGAGCTCGTCAGCATGCCCGCCACGCCGCCTTCGAGAGCGGTTATGCGGGCGGCAACGTTGTCGTTGGTGGGATTTTGCAGACGGGTATAGAAATAACCCGCTTTTTCGAGATCGAACAGCGCGCCCATCTCTTCGCTCGTCGTATAGCGGAAAGTGGTCGACTGCACGATAGGTATCTGACGCGGCTCGCCGTTACCCGGTTCGTAACCCGCTCGCACGCATTCGGTATCTTTTTTCATATAACTCCTTTGTTTATACTATGCGCTCCACCCAGCCGAACTCGTCGGGTTTAGCGCCCGTCTGTATGCCGGTAAGCTCGTCGTAAACGTACTTTGTTATCCTGCCCAGCTTACCGTCGCCTACTTTGTAGTCCTTGCCCTCGTAGCCGAACTCGCCGACAGGAGAAACGACCGCCGCGGTACCCGTGCCGAATATCTCGTCGAGAGTGCCGTCTTTCGCCGCGTCCACCACTTCTTTGACGCTGACGAGGCGTTCCTCGACATCGTAGCCGCGCGCTTTGAGTAGCTCGATCGTGCTCCTTCTCGTGATGCCCGGGAGTATGGATCCGCCGAGCATGGGCGTGACCACCTTGCCGTTTATGACGAAGAAGATGTTCATCGAACCCACTTCTTCCATATACTTGTTCTCGGCGGCGTCCAGCCACAGCGTCTGGTCGTAGCCCTTTTTCTCCGCTTCGTCTGCGGCGAGGATGGACGCGGCGTAGTTGCCCGCCACCTTATGATGTCCCGTGCCGCCCTTGCATGCGCGCTTGTAATTCTCTTCCACATACAGCCTGACGGGATCGAAACCGTGAGCGTAATACGCGCCCACAGGCGAAAGTATGATAGCCATGATGTAGTTTTTGGAAGAGTGTACGCCGAGCGTTTCATCCGTCGCTATCACGAACGGGCGGATATACAGCGACGTCCCCGGAGCCGTAGGGATCCAATCCTTTTCTGTTTTCACGAGCTCGACGAGAGCGTCGTGAACGAACTTCGCGTCGAACTGCGGGATGCACAATCTCCAGCAGGATTCGTTCATGCGCTTCATGTTTTCCATGGGACGGAAAAGTCTTACTTCGCCTTTATCGTTCCTGTATGCTTTGAGCCCCTCGAATACCGCCTGACCGTAATGGAACACGGAAGTGGAAGGATCGAGCACGAAAGGTTCGTACGGCTTGATGCAGGCATTCTCGTAATCCCAGGCGCCGTCGTGATAGCGCATCATGAACATATAGTCCGTGAAATGTTTTCCGAACACGAGATCGGAAGGTCTTTCTTTGAGTTGTTTACGCTCGATAAATTTCATATCTGTCGCCTCTTTGGATAAATTTCGTTTTTCCGCCCGTAAGATCCGCGAGCGCCGCCGTCCTGTCCTCACCTTTCGGGAAGACCGTCTCGAACGATACGCCCTCGCCGTAACAAACGTTCGTCATACTGCCGCCCATACGCGGCACCGCCGCGCTCAGCCGCGCGAACGTATTGTAATCCGTTTCCGCGTAATACACGGTGCAAAGCCGCATCTCCGTTTCTTCGGCGGCTTCCGCCGCTTTTACCGCCGCGTCCGTATACGCTCTTACGAGCCCGCCGGCGCCCAGCTTTGTGCCGCCGAAATAGCGCACCACCGCGATGAGCACCTGCCTCCATCCGCCCTTGGTTATGACGGACAGTATGGGCGCGCCCGCCGTGGACGAAGGTTCGCCGTCGTCCGAAAAACGTATCGTCCGCCCTTCGATATCCGCGCAGTACGCGTAGCAGACGTGCGTGGCGTCGTAATATTTTTTCCGCAGCGCCGCAAGCTTTTCCGCACACTCTTCCTCGCTCTCGACATGATAAACGTAAGCGAGAAAACGCGAGCGAAGTATCACGATCTCCGCAAAGGAATCGGAGAGAGTGACGTAGCGGTCGGTCATCCGCGGACTACGCGCACATGGAACTTCTTGCCCTTGTGCAGCACGAACTCGTCGGCGTCCGAGTAAGCGGATACGACGTCGGTAACGCCTTCCACCTTGCTCTCGCCTATCTTCACGCCGCCGCCCTCGATGAGCCTGCGCGCCTCGCTTTTTGACGAGCATGCTCCCGCCGCGACAAGGATATCCGTCACAGGCGTATCGCCGCTCCATGCCGCCTTCACCGCGGGCATATCCTCGGCATTTCCGCCGAACGCGGCTTTGGCTTCGGCGCGCGCTTTGTCCGCCGCCTCTTCGCCGTGCACGAGCTTGGTGACCTCGTATGCAAGGCGCTCTTTGGCGACGTTCATGCGCTCGTCGTTGTACTTAGTGAGCTCTTTTATCTCGTCCAGCGGAACGAACGTGAGCAGACGCAGGCACTCTTCCGTCTTGATGTCCTCGACGTTGCGGAAGTACTGGTAGAACTCGTACGGCGTGGTGCGCTCGGCGGAAAGCCACAACGCGCCTTTGGCGGTCTTGCCCATCTTCGTGCCGTCCGAATTGAGGAGCAGCGGGCAGGTTATCGCGAAAGCGTCTTTCCTCTCCTTGCGGCGGATGAGATCCGCGCCCGCGAGGATATTGCTCCACTGGTCGTTGCCACCCATTTCGAGCAGGCAGCCGAACTTTTTGTAAAGCATGAGGAAGTCGTACGCCTGCATGAGCATGTAGTTGAATTCGAGGAACGTAAGACCCTTTTCGTAACGTATCTTGAAGCACTCCGCCGTCAGCATCTTGTTGACGGAGAAGTACACGCCGACGTCGCGAAGGAAGTCGATGTAATTGAGCCCGAGCAGCCAGTCGGCGTTATTGACGATGACCGCGCCGTTCTCCCCCTCGAAGGAGAGGAAACGTTCCATCTGCTTTTTTATGCAGGCGACGTTATGCTCCACCTGCTCTTTAGTGAGCATGCTGCGCAGATCGCTGCGCCCCGAAGGGTCGCCGATCATGCCCGTTCCGCCGCCCACGAGGACGATGGGCTTGTGACCGCATTTCTGCATGTGCGCCATCGCCATTATGGGGATATAGTGCCCTATGTGAAGGCTGTCCGCCGTAGGGTCGAAGCCCACATAAAACGGGACCTTCTCGCTGCCGAGGATCTTGTAAAGGTCCTCTTCGTATACCGTCTGTCCGACGTATCCTCTTTCTCTGAGTATGTCAAGTGCGTTGGTCATTTATCTCTCCGTCGTCATTTTGCGAGTTTTTCTTTGAACAGTTCGCCTAAGCGGGCGATGCCTTCGTCTATCTGCGCGGGGCTCGCGTACGAATAATTGAGACGTACATAGTTCGTGCCGCTGCCGTCCGCAAAGAACACGCAGCCCTGTATGTAAGCCACTTTGCGGGCGATCGCCTCGGGGAATATCTTCACCACGTCTATTTTCTCGGGGAACCTGCCCCAGATGAACAGTCCGCCGTCGGGATCCGTGCATTCGAACTCTTCGGGCATGTATTTCGCTATCGCGGCGCTCATCGCGGCTTTCTTTTCGCCGTATATCTTCACGGCTTTTTCGAGGTCGGGCTCGAGATAACCGCGGCGCAGATACTCGTAAGTTATCATCTGTGAAAGATTGGGCGTATGAAGGTCGGTGCCCTGCTTGCCTATCTCCATCTTGCGGATGATCTCGGGCGACGCCACCGCCACGCCCGTGCGGTTGCCCGGCGAGATTATTTTGGAGAACGATGAGATGAATATTATATTCCCCGCCTCGTCGTAGCTCTTCATCGCCGGCAGATATTCGCCCTTGAAGCGCAGTTTGCTGTAAGGGTCGTCCTCGAGAACGATCACGCCGTACTTTGCGGTCATTTCGGCTATCGCTTTGCGGTTCTCAGCCGAATACGTCTTGCCCGTGGGATTGGAGAACGTCGGCACGCAATAGAGCACTTTGGGCTTATGCTTCTTTATCTTCGCCTCGAGGT
Organism: Candidatus Protoclostridium stercorigallinarum; assembly: GCA_019113275.1. Classification (GTDB taxonomy): domain Bacteria; phylum Bacillota; class Clostridia; order Christensenellales; family Pumilibacteraceae; genus Protoclostridium; species Protoclostridium stercorigallinarum. The sequence goes on along the minus strand of DXHS01000058.1, from coordinate 4,135 downwards.
CGGCAAGATCCAGCCCGTTCTCGTCCGCTTTCACGCCCACGCACACGCCTTCGTAGGAATTGGCGAGCTGCAGGAAAGCGAGATATGTGGGATCCTCGACGAGTATGACGTCGCCGGGATCGATGAACGCTTTGAGCGCGAGGTCTATACCCTGCTGACCGCCGCTTATGACGAGGACGTTTTCCGTCTTCGCGCCATATATGCCCGCCGTCTCGACGTACTTGCAAAGCAGTTCGCGGAACTCGGGGAAACCCGCGGTGAGCCCGTACTGCAATACGCGGGGAAAATCGGGAGAAGCGCAGATGTCGTTCGCGATCTCCTTCACCCGCTCCGTGGGCAGGCACTCTATCGCGGGATTGCCGCCCGCAAAACTTATTATGGACGGGTCGCCGAGCAGCTTGAATATCTCGCGCGTGGCGGTGCCGTTCATGTTCTTCATTCTTTCGGAAAATGTGTAGTTCATCTTACGATCCCTTTTGTTTCTTCTAAAATATTATACAAACGCGCATGTCAAAAGTCAAGGATAAAACTTTATTACGGAAAATTTTTAGCCTCGACATACGCAAAGATCGCGGCTGCCGTACATGCGCGCCGCGATCGGACGGAAATACGCTGCCGGGAACAGGCGGTCAGCTTATATTTTTCTCCTTAACTTTGGATATCGCGATAAGATTTCTCGGTCCGACGAAAAGGCACAGTACGACGGACAGCGCGGTGGCGGCGCTCCAGCCTATGGGCCACGAGAGCCACAAGCCGGAAGAGCCCATCCCCATGCCGAGATCGAATACGAAGCAAAGCACGACGCGGATGACGAGATCGAAAAGCGTGGTTATCATGAACGCCGTCATACGCTCGGACCCGCGCATGACCGCGTCGCAAAGCATTTTGAGGGACACCACCGCGTAGAACGGAACCACCATGCGCAGGAACTCCACGCCCGTGGTCATCGCCTCTCCCGCCACGTCCTGAGTAAAGAGCAGCAGCGCAGCCTGCGGGAACGCGAGATAGAATACCGTGAAAGGCACGACCATCGCCGCGCATACCGTACAGCACGCGCCCAATCCTATCCTCAGCCGTTCGGGTTTTCGCGCCCCGAGGTTCTGCGCGGTATAGGACGACATCGCTCCTGTGACGGTGGTCAGCGTCGTGAGGAAAAAGGTGTTCAGCTTGATCGCCGCGGTATAGCCCGCGAGCACGAGCTCGCCGTGACCGTTCACGAGTGCCTGTATGAACAGGTTGCCCACCGAGATGAAACTCTGCTGCAATATGCTCGGGATCGCCACCGAACACATACGCGCGAGTATGGCTTTGGAAAACAGCCTCGGCTTCCTGTCGCCGCCCAGCTTACGCATACGCAAAAGCAGCGCGAGCATGCAAAGCACAGCCGCGATACCCTGGCAGATGAACGTCGCCCACGCGAGCCCCGCTACTCCCATACCGAACGCCAGCACGAACAGCAGGTCGAGCCCTATATTCCCCAGGCTGGACGCGACGAGGAAAAAGAAGGGCGTGAGCGAATCGCCGAGCGCGGTATAAATGCCCGTGCATACGTTGTACAGCAGCACGAACAAAAACCCGCCGATATATATGTAGAGGTACGCGAGAGCGTCCTCCATTATGCTCTCCGGCGTTTGCAGCAGCTTCATGACGGGAGAGCCTATGCCGATGCCTATGCCCGTCATCACCGCGCCGAGCACGAGAACGGATATTATGATCGTCGAAACGCTCTCGCGTACTTCGGTGTAATGCTTCTGTCCGAAGAAACGGGACACGACGACCGAACAGCCGAGATTGCAGCCGAGAGCCACTGCGGTGAATATCATGGTGACGGGATAGGACGCGCCGACGGCGGCGAGCGCAAAATCGTCTATCGCCCGCCCCGCGATCACCGTATCCGCCATATTGTACATCTGCTGGAATATGACGCTGCCTATCAGCGGCAGCGAATACAGCCACAGCAATTTGAAGGGATTCCCTTCGGAGAGATCTCTGACCACGAATGCCTCCTGCTTTCCCCGCAAATGGTATAAACTTATCGGCGGAAAAAGTCAAGCGTTCGAGCGGCATTTCCCATCATTCGCTCCCGTCTTTTTTCTTCTCCTTGCCTGCCGCTCGCTCCCCGTCGCCGATAAGCGACGAATGGCTCTCGCACGAGCGCAGCGCGGGCGCGGAGATAAGGTTGCCGTATCTGTCGAAACGCGAGCCGTGGCAGGGACAGTCCCACGTTTTTGTCTCGGAGTTCCAGCGCAGCTCGGCATGCTTGTGCGGGCACATGGCGTCGAACGCGTACAGCTTGCCGTCGCTCTCTTTGTATACCGCGCGCTTTTTGCCGCTTAAACGCACGACCTTACCTTCGCCCGGAGCGACAGACCGCGCGGTCTTGAGCGGGAAATGCAGGTTGCCCGAGATGAGATATGCCGCGCTCCTGAAGACGTTGCGCAGAGTGCCGAGGAACACGCCTTTTCGCCCGCGCAAAGGCGAAAACAATTTTTCGTACGCGTTATCGCGCCCGTCCGCGAGATCGGCGATAAGGCGCGCGGCAACGGCGGAATTCGCCATCCCCCACTTGCCGAATCCCGTGATGACGTATATGTCTTTAAGCCCCTTGGCGTACCTGCCGACATACGGCAAGCCATCGAAAGACACGCAGTCCTGCGCCGCCCATTGCGTTTCGACGGGACGCGAGCCGAACATGTGCGCGGCAGCGGCGCGTAAGCCGAGGAACGCGCGTTCGTCCCCCGTGCCCGTGCGACGGTCGAAACCGCCCACCGTCACGCCGCCGTCGTACGGCCGCACCGAAAGCCCGTCTTCACGGATATCGAGATACGTCGCGTCCGCCGACGCGCCTTCCACGGCGATCGTGAACGACATGGACGGGCGCAGCTTGTACATATACGCACCGTGCGAGTCTACGATCGGGTAACGCGTCGCCACGACGATAACGTCCGCATGGACGCTGCCCTCTTCGGTACGGACGATCTTCCGCTCGGTATCGACGGACAGGGCGCGGGTGTTCTCGTAAATGTCGAAGTGCGCGGGGAGAGAACGCAGAAAGCGCAGCGGATGGAATATATATTGCCCCTCGGCGCGCACGGCAAGCACGCTGCCCGCCGGCGTTTCGGCACGCACGAGCGCGGTTTTCGCACCTATGTCAGACATAGTACCGTATAACTTCTGCGTCTCTTCGCTGTTTTCGGATGAATATACATACGAATCCACGCTCTTCAGTCCGCAGTCGATATCGTGCTCCGTCGCGAGCGAGAGGATATCCGACATGCCTTCGCATTGCGAATCGTAATACATGCGGGCGAATCGTTCGCCGTAGTTTTTCGCAAGTTTTGGGTATATGTTCCCCTGGTGGTACGTTATCTTCGCCGTAGTGCCGGCGGTGGTGCCCGAAAACAATCTGTACCCTTCGATGAGCACGGTCTTTCTTCCGCTTTCGGCAAGGCGGTATGCGGCAAGATAACCGGCTATCCCGCCGCCGATGACGAGCGCTCCTACGCTTATATCCCCCGTCAGCCGCGGATAGCGCCTGACCGAAACGTCGCTTTTTTGCCAGACAGATAAGGTCTCCATACCCGTGATTATTGCCGCATGCGCCGGATATTATTCGGGTGATCCGTCTTTTTCCGCAAGCCGCGGCGCGCCGCAATATTTTTTTGCCAAATCGCGCAAATACGGTTGACATTCGACGGCAAATGTAGTATTATAACAAAGCTGTGAGCGAGAGCAAACGGCATGTGCGGTTGTGGCGGAATTGGCAGACGCGCAAGACTAAGGATCTTGTGGGCGACCGTGCAGGTTCAACTCCTGTCAACCGCACCAACGATAAAGACACCCCGTGTGGGTGTCTTTTTCGTTGCGGTCGACAGGAGTTGAACCTTAAGAAGGCGCGACGCGTTAAGAAAACAGGACTAAATGTCCTGTTTTTAGCGAGCGGACGAGCGATCTGCGATCGCGAAGTCGGCGAGTTTACTTTGTAAACTCGCTCTCCTGTCTGGCCGCACCAAACCGAGGATAAGGGCGCATCTTGCGCCCTTTCTTCATGTCTCGGACTGCGGTCACGTACGCTTTAGTACGCTCCCTTGTCCTCGCATTCGAAAGGACACAATCTGCAACCCTTCTGCTCGGT
>DXHS01000008.1 GCA_019113275.1 Candidatus Protoclostridium stercorigallinarum | reverse complement strand
ACAAGACGTAACGAACCTACCGCGCCGGCGGAAAATAAAAAACGCCGATCCGAAACACAATGTCCTGACCGGCTCCGAGCGCCGACGAACGACGCGCCTATGTAAAAAACGCATAAAAAGCATGAGCGCACGGATGTTCTCCGTGCGCTCATACCCGTAAATATTTTACCCGAGACTTATCCCGACATTCCGCTCGTTTCGGCGTTATGCGATACGCCGCATCGGCAGGCGGCTCACCACATGCCGAGGGCGGTCTGTACGCCGATGCTGACGCAGGCTATCGCGATCCAGCAGACGAGACCGAGAAGAATGGGTTTCAGACCCGAGCGGACGAGCTTTACGACGTTGGTGTTCAGCCCTATCGCCGCCATAGCCAGGGTTATCATGAATTTGCCCGCGTCGGACAGGAAGGACGAAATGTCCTCGCCCGCGCCCGTGAGCGGGAACAGCCAGGTGTTTATCACCGCCGCGACGAGGAAGAATATCACGAACCACGGGAACACCTTGACGAAGCTGAAGTTGAGCGTGCCCGGCATTTCCCCGCCCGGCGCCGATTTTGCCGCGCGCTTCGCCTTTACGAGCTGCCACACCGCAAGCGCGAGAGTTATCGGAATGATCGCGAGCGTGCGCGTCAGCTTGACTATCGTCGCATACTCGAGAGCCGCGTCGCTGCCCGTGATGCTCTCCCAGCTCTGCCCCGCAGCCACGACGGACGAAGTGTCGTTTATCGCCGTGCCCGCCCACATACCGAAGCCGGTATCCGTCATGCCGAGCGCCTGTCCTATCGCGGGGAACGTGAACGCCGCGATCACATTGAACAGGAATATCACGGATATCGAAGTCGCCACTTCATTATCCTTCGCGCGGATGACGGGCGCAGTCGCGGCTATCGCGGAACCGCCGCATATAGACGACCCTACGCCGACGAGCATAGCCGTGTTCGCAGGCACGCGCAGCAGCTTGCACATAAGGAACGCCATGACGAGCGACGTCGCTATCGTGGATACTATGATGAGCAGAGAACTGCCGCCGACCTCCACGACGTTTATGAAGTTCATGCCAAAACCGAGAAATACTATGCTCGCCTGCAATACCTTTTTGGAGGTGAATCTTATACCGCTCTCCAGCCACTTGGGTCGCGGGAAAAATGCGACGACCATGCCGAACACTATCGCAAACACCGCGCTTCCGATGACGGGCACGAGCTTGCCCAAAAACCATGCCGGCACCGCGAGCACGGCGCAAAGCGCCACGCCCGGCACCGTGGCTTTCAGCCATCCCCATACCTTTTGCAGAGCACTCTTTTTCGGCTCGCCTTCAGGCGCACCCTGCTCGTCCGTCCGTGCGGCGGCGTCCGCATCCGCGGGCGTTTCCGCCGTCGGCTCATCGACTGCCGCAGGGGGCTCTTCCGTCCTGCCGCCTACGTCCGAGGCGGGCTCTTTTCCGATCTCTTCGACCTTGTTCTCTTCCACGAGGTATCTCCTTTCCTCATCTCCCCGGCAAAGTCCGTTTATTATATCATAACGAAAAATTTAAGTCAAACAAACGGATATCGTAATTTTTGAACGAAAAAAGCGGGTATTTTGCGGCATATTCGGTATTATGTGTGACATAATACCCTGCATTTTCGCGGCGATATGCGTATTTTACGGGTAGTCGGCACTGCCGCGCGCGCAAAAACAGTGGCAGATTTTGCAAGGCATTACCTGCCCGAAATGAGGAAAAAATAAGTATAAAGGAGCGGGATATGGTGATAATCGTACTCGAAGCAAGCGAAGCCAAAGAGCTTCTCGGAGATCGGACGGACCTCGGGAGGGCGCGCATGATAAGCGACGAGCTGCGGCGGATAATTAACAAATACTTCCCTGCCGCGCATACTATGGATAAAGAGCAGATGGCGGAAGGTTATAAGGAGATGGGCGAAATAGAGCTGGCGATCGCAAATGGAGATCAAGAGGGGTGACATTTTTTATGCCGATTTAAGTCCCGTCGTCGGGAGCGAACAGGGCGGCGTGCGCCCCATACTCGTAGTACAGAACGACGTGGGCAACAAGTACTCGCCCACCATAATCGCGGGAGCGATCACGAGCCGTCTGACCAAGGCAAAGCTGCCCACACACATCGAGATAGCGGGCGGGACTTACGGCGTTCCGCGCGACAGCGTGATACTGCTCGAACAGATACGCACTCTCGACAAGCGGCGCTTAAAAGCCAAGCTGGGTTCGCTGGACGAGCGCATGATGACGCTCGTGGACAAAGCGCTGCTCATATCTTTAGGCTTCATCTGAAACGCGAGCGCAAGATATACGCGCCCGCGTTTTAAGTTTGCTCACCGCCCGAAATACCGCATCAGGTACAGGTAATAAAATATGTTTGTAAGTTTACCGGAAAAGTGGGGGTGCAGGGGGCGGAAAACCGGCTTTGTCCAAAGCGGGTTTTCCGCCCTCTGCATTCACATTTTTAAGATTATATCGCTTGCGAGGACGCTCCACTCGCCGCGGTCCGCAGCGGCGCGTTCGCCCGCTCTGCCGAAGAAATAGCAAGCCGTCACCGCCGCGCGCAAAGGCGGGAAATTAGCCGCAAGCGCCGCGGTCAGCCCGGACAGCACATCCCCGCTGCCCGCTTTCGCCATTGCCGGCGTGCCCGTGATGTTGACAAAAGTCCGCTCGCCGTCGCTTATGACCGTAGTCGCGTTCTTCATCGCCACCACGGCGTCCAGCCGACGCGCGAGCGATATCACTCGGTCGGTGTCGGGAGCGCTGCCGTCGTCGCGGATCAGCCGCGCGAACTCCGCCACATGCGGCGTGAGCACAAGTCTGCATTTATGCCCGTCGACAGCGGAAAGATCCGCCGAGAGCGCGTTCAGCCCGTCGCCGTCGATGACCAGCGCCCCTTCAAAATTTGCGGCGAGATAGCTTATCATCTTAATCAGATCGGGGTTCTTCCCCATGCCCGGACCTATCACTATCGCCGATGCCTTTTTCATCACCTCACCCAAAGCCGATCCGTCGTACAGCATCCGACCGCCGTCGTCCGGCATGAACATAAGCATCTCTTCCTTCACGCGCGCCTGGTACACCGCGGCGAGCGAACGCGGCACGCACAGCACCGCATACCCCGCTCCGCCGCGGAGCGCCGCCTGCGCCGACTCGTGCGCAAGAAGCGACGCGCCCATCATCGTCGGACTGCCGGCTATTATCTTCACACTGCCGTACGTCCCCTTATTGGATACCGGCTGCCTCGCGGGCATCTCGACGTCACCGTCCTCCGCGATGTAAAGATCCGCCTCGCCCGCGTCCACGCCTATATCGCACAGCGTGACCCGCCCCGCGTAGTTCTTCCCGTCGGCAAGGTACAGCCCCCGCTTCAAACCGATGAACGTCACGGTCTCGTTCGCTTTCACCGCTATGCCGTGCGCCCTTCCGGTATCCGAATCCAGCCCCGAAGGCACATCCACGGCAATGACATAAGCGCGGCTGTCGTTGATCTTAGCTACTATGTCACGCATAATACCCGTAATTTCGCGGTTGCAACCTATACCCAAAAGCCCGTCAACCACAAGGTCTTCCGAGTTTATGTCCACCTCGTCCGCGGTCGCGGGGCATACCACATCAACGCCGCGGGCTTCGAGCGCGGCTATGCGGCGACAGACAAAACCGTTCCTCTTATCGCCCACCGCGTACACCGCGACCTCGTAAGCGCGGTCGTACAGCAGATGCGCAAGACTGAGCGCGTCGCTGCCGTTATTGCCGCCGCCGGCAAGTATCACGGCGCGTTTGAAAGGCACGCACTCGGCGACCTCGCACAGCTTTGCCGCGGCACGCTCTATGAGTTCGTCTTCACTCAGATGTTCTTTAGCCGCACGTTCGGCGCGGCGTATGCTCTCCGTCCTATATACTCGTTTCATAGTCCTCTTCCCCTTTGCCGAAGCGGCGGGCGGCGGCACGGATATCGTCGCCGTCAAAACCCTTGGCGTAAAGATGCGCGCACAGTTTGCGGTACTCGTAAGGGTGCGTGCGCAGGTACTTTTCCGCGGCGCGCTCCGCGGCTTCGCGCTGATCGCCGAGCGCGGACAGCGCTTCTTCCGCGCTTTTTTCGTCCGCGCCGAGAAGCGCGAGATCCCGCTTTATGCGCAATTTACCTCGCGTGCCGCTCTTCGCTTCCACATAGCTCCTGACGAACTCGGCGTCGTCTATATAGCCGTAGCTTTTCAGTTTGTCTACGGTATCGCGCACGACGGGTTCGCCGTAACCTTTGTCCGTAAGGTAGCGGGTCACTTCCGATTCGGTGCGCATCCGCCTGCCGACGTACGCGAAAGCGCGGCGGAGAGCGCTCTCCGCTTCGCTTTCCGCGGCAAGACGGTAGAGCCGTTCTTTGGTCACTTCCGCGCCGATCTCCAGCCCTCCGCTCTTTGCCGTGAGCGCCTCGAGAGCAACGGCGAACTCGCCGTCCACATATATATTGACCCGCGTCTTCGCCCGCTTCTGCGGTCTGATGTCAGTCACCTTTCCCATACACGCAAATGATAGCACAGCATGCGGCATTTGTCAAGACGGATTTTGTCCGCTAAGCCTTGCGAACGATTGACAAACGCGCGGCGGCGGAGTATCATTATATATTATGACGATAGACAGCATCAGAGAAGCGCGCGAACGGCTCGCCGCCGTCGTGCAGAGAAACAGACTGGATCACTCCTCCACGTTTTCGGCGATGACGGGCGGAGACGTGTACCTCAAGTGCGAGAACCTGCAGAAGACGGGCTCATTCAAGGTGCGCGGCGCATACAACAAGATAGCCAAGCTCGCGGAAGAGGGCAAGACGAAAGCCATAGTCGCATGCAGCGCGGGCAATCACGCCCAGGGCTGCGCGTTCGCGGCTTCGGCGATGGGCATGAAGGCGACCATCGTCATGCCCAAGACCACCCCCATAGCCAAGATAAACGCGACGGAAGGCTACGGCGCGAAAGCGGAGCTTTACGGCGACTGCTACGACGACGCATACCTCCGCGCCCGCGAGATAGAAAAGACGGAAGGCGCGGCGTTCATCCACCCGTTCGACGACGAAGAAGTCATAGCCGGTCAGGGCACTCTCGGGCTGGAGATGCTCGAAGAAGTTCCCGACCTCGACTGCGTTATAGTCCCCGCGGGCGGCGGCGGACTGCTCGCCGGAGTGGCGCTCGCGGTCAAGTCGATAAACCCCAAAGTGAGCGTGATAGGCGTTCAGGCGGAAGGCGCGCCCGCGATAGCGCTCTCCTTCCGTGAGAAAAAGCATATAGCGACGGACAGCGTTTACACGATAGCCGACGGAATCGCCGTCAAGAACCCCGGCGAAATCACGATGAAGATCATCGACAAGTATGCCGACGATGTCGTGACCGTGAGCGACGGCGACATCGCGTCCGCGATCATACATCTCATCGAAAGGACAAAGCTCGTAGTCGAGCCGGCGGGAGCCACTCCCCTCGCGCTGCTGCTTTCGGGCAAGCTCAACGTGCGCGGCAAGAAGGTCGCGTGCCTGCTCTCGGGCGGTAATATAGACGTGTCCACCATCGGCAAGATAATAGACCGCGGTCTCGTTTCCCGCGGGCGCAAGATAGAGTTCTCCATACAGCTGCAGGACAAGCCCGGCATGCTGGAAAAAGTCTCGCATATACTCGCGTCCGAAAACGCCAACGTCATATCCATCACTTACGACCGCATGAGCGCCGACCTCGAGCTCGGAGAGACCATCCTCCACATCGGCTGCGAAGTGGGCGGCAAAGAGCACAGCGAACGCGTCGCAAAAGCGCTCACCGACAGCGGACTCAAAGTGCTCGAAAACGGCCGCGGCGGAAGATGATCGCGTCCCGATCAGCAAAGACCATATATCGCATCACGCGACAAAGGAGTTTTAACATATGAAAAAGATAATACTTACGGATAAAGCGCCCGCCCCCATAGGGCCGTACAGCCAGGGTATCGACACGGGCAGCCTGGTGTTCTTTTCCGGGCAGATAGCCATCGACCCGACCGCGGGCAAGATAGTCGCGACGGATGTCGAAGGGCAGACGAGACAGGTGCTTTCCAACATCCGAGCGCTGCTCGCAGCCTCTTCCCTCACCCCCGCCGACGTCGTCAAGACCACTGTGTTCGTGAAGAACATGGGAGACTTCGCCAAAGTCAATGCGATATACGCCGAGCTCTTCCCTTCCGAACCTCCCGCACGCTCCTGCGTAGAAGTCTCCGCACTTCCTTCCGGCGCGCTCGTCGAGATAGAAGTGATCGCCGCCAGATAATTTTTCGGTATGTGTTTCTCGGGGCGGGGACCCTCTTTCCAAAGAGGGACCCCGCCCCGAACCACACCCTACGAGAAACTTGGACCGGATCATTACGATAACAAATGACCAAAAAAACATAACGCGGCAAACGGGCGGTATATACTTATCCTGTCAGCTACACTCCCCACACCCGGCTCGCGGATCGCCGCCTTGCGGCTCACCGTGCTCACCACCCTCTCTGGGGCAACGCGGAGAGGGCTGTAATAATGTCCGCGCTTTTAGCGCGGGATAAATAATTCGGGCGGGCGGGAACCTTACCTTATCCATAACCTCAAAACAGCGGAAGGCGCAGAGTGAGGTTCAAACGCGGAAATAACGAGGGAGCATACTACTGTCGCCGAAGCGCGGTACGCGCGAAGTCGGAGCAAAAGACCGATGTTATTTGCGTGTATCAACCCCGCTATGCACCTTCCCCTATCCCACGAAATTTAAGCGGTAAACTGCTTAAATTATTTACTATATGTTGTGTCAAAATGCTTGACAAAATACAATATATAGTGTATAAATAAGATACTTCATACGACTGACGGATCGGATGCGGAGCTTACCGCAAGGGAGTATGAAGGGAGAGTCGCCGTGCCGTCTGGGTAAAGTCATGTCCCGGGCTACAGAGCGGCTTTTGTTTTTTCCCGGATCGCCGAGGTCAAACGCTTTCCGCCGAACGCGGATGTCCGACAATAATGCCCGAGGCAAAACGCTTTCTTCCGGACGCGGAATACCCTGCGCCGGATCGGAGCAGGATAAGGAGTGCGCATGAAAGGATATGTACATTCGTTCGAGAGCATGGGCACGGTGGACGGTCCCGGTATACGCACCGTCGTATTCCTACAAGGCTGTCCGCTGAGGTGCAAATACTGCCATAACCCGGACACTCAGGAGTTCGGCAAAGGGACGCTCACGGACGCGGAAGAGCTGGTATCGCGCATAAAGCGCTTTATCCCCTACCACAAGGCTTCGGGCGGCGGCGTCACGTTTTCGGGCGGAGAGCCGCTCGCACAGCCCGGATTTCTGGCGGAATGCCTCGAGCTGTGCAAGCAGGCGGGAGTGCACACCTGCATAGACACGTCGGGCGCGGGAAACGGACATTACGACGACATACTGCGCCATACCGACCTTGCTCTATGCGACATCAAGGAACTCGGCGACGAGGCGTTCGCGGGGATATGCGGCGGATCGTTCGCCAAAACTGAAGAGTTCATCCGCGCATGCGAAGAACGCGGCGTGCCGCTGTGGATAAGGCATGTCGTCGTCCCCGGGCTGACGGACGGACGAGAGCACTTGCTCGCACTCAAAGACTATATAAGCGGACTGCGCGGCGTGCAGCGGGTGGAACTGCTCCCCTACCACACGCTGGGCGTGCACAAATATGCGGCTATGGGACGGGCTTACGCGCTCGACGGCGTACCGCCCATGGACGCGAAACTTTGCAAAGAGCTGCAAAGCGAATTATTCGGAGGAGACAAACGGCAATGATCGAAAATTACGAAGAATGGAAAGATTTCCGCGAAGGCAACTGGCAGAGAGAGATCGACGTGCGCTCGTTCATACTCAAGAACTACACGCCGTACGACGGCAACGAGGATTTCCTCGCTCCTCCCACGGATAAGACGAAAGCGGTGTGGAGCAAGTGCGAAAAACTGCTGCAGGAAGAGCTCGACCGCGGCGTTTACGACATAGAGACGCACATCATCTCGGGCATAGATAATTTCGCGCCCGGCTATATAGACAAGGATAACGAGGTCATCGTCGGTCTGCAGACGGACGCGCCCTTAAAACGCATAGTCAACCTTTACGGCGGCACGCGCATGGCAAAGTCCGCGCTCGACGCTTACGGCTACAAGCTGGACGAAGATATCGACGCAAAGTTCTCCGAATACCGCAAGACACATAATCAGGGCGTGTTCGACGTTTATCCCGAGCGCACCCGTCTCGCCCGTCATAACGGACTGCTCACGGGGCTTCCCGACGCTTACGGCAGAGGGCGCATAATCGGCGATTACCGCCGCGTGGCGCTGTACGGCATAGACCGCCTCGTCGAAGAAAAAAAGAAGGATCTCGAGCGGCTGGACGGCACGATGACCGAAGCACGCATACGCCTGCGTGAAGAAGTCGCGGAGCAGATACGCGCGCTCGGCAAGATAAAGAGCATGGCGGCGCGCTACGGCTGCGATATCTCCCGCCCCGCGGGCAGCGCGAGAGAAGCAGTGCAGGCGCTCTACTTCGCGTACCTTGCGGGCACCAAGGAGAACAACGGCGCGGCGACCTCTCTCGGCAGGACGTCCACCTTCCTCGACATATTCATAAAGCGAGACATGGATCGCGGTCTGCTCGACGAGAGCGGCGCGCAGGAGCTCATAGACCAGTTTATAATCAAGCTGCGCCTTATCCGCCACCTGCGTACGCCCGAATACAACGAGCTGTTCGGCGGAGATCCCACCTGGGTGACCGAATCCATAGGCGGCGTGACCGTGCGCGGCAGGCATATGGTGACGAAGACCTCTTACCGTTACCTTCACACGCTCACCAACCTCAACCCCGCGCCCGAGCCTAACCTTACCGTGCTGTGGTCTGAAAAACTGCCCGCGGCGTTCAAACGCTACTGCGCGAAGATGTCCGTCAAGACGGATTCCATCCAGTACGAGAACGACGACGTCATGCGCCCCGTCTACGGCGACGATTACGCCATCGCCTGCTGCGTTTCCGCAATGAAAGTGGGCAAGCAGATGCAGTTCTTCGGCGCGCGCTGCAATATCGCCAAGACTTTACTCTACGCGATAAACGGCGGCGTGGACGAGAAATCGGGCGTCAGGGTCGTGCCGGGCATCGAACCGATCACCGACGAAATCCTCGATTACGAAAAGGTGCGCGCAAACTACGTAAAGGTCATGCAATACGTAGCCGAGCTGTACACGGACACGCTCAACATCATCCACTACATGCACGACAAATACGCTTACGAAGCCGCGCAGATGGCGCTGCACGACACTGACGTCACCCGCCTTTGCGCTTACGGCATAGCCGGTCTTTCGGTCGCAGCGGACTCGCTTTCCGCGATACGGTATGCAAAAGTGAGACCTGTCCGCGACGAGCGCGGCATTGCGGTGGACTTCGTGACCGAAGGCGATTTCCCCAAGTACGGCAACGACGACGACCGTGCGGATGACGAGGCGGTGTTCATCGTCACGGCGTTCTCGCGCGAGCTCAAAAAGCACAAGCTGTACCGCGACGCCAAGCACACGCTGTCCGCGCTCACGATAACGTCCAACGTCATGTACGGCAAAAAGACGGGTACGACGCCCGACGGGCGCAAGCTCGGCGAGCCGCTCGCACCCGGAGCTAACCCCATGCACTGCCGCGACGAGAACGGCGCGCTCGCTTCGCTCAATTCCGTAGCAAAGATCCCTTACCGCGGCGTATGCCAGGACGGTATATCCAATACGTTCTCCATCGTGCCCGACGCGCTCGGCAAGTCGGATGAGGAACGTTACGCCAATCTCGTGGGGCTGCTCGACGGGTACTTCGTGCAGGGCGCGCATCACCTCAACGTCAACGTGCTCAACCGCGAAACGCTCATGGACGCATACGAGCACCCCGATAAGTACCCTACCCTCACGATACGCGTTTCCGGCTATGCGGTCAATTTCCGCAGGCTCTCCCGCGAGCAGCAGCTCGAAGTCATCAAAAGGACTTTCCACGAAAGCATGTAAGTTTTCCGTGTGAGTTTCCGTGTAAGTTCTTGTGTGAGTTTTTCCGGAGGGGGTCCTTCTTTGAAAAGAAGGACCCCCTCCGTACCTCCCCCGAAGAAACTTAAACCGAAAACACGAAATATAAATCATAGACATAAAATTAAGCCATAGTCGTTTCGGGCTATGGCTTTTATCCCGATACTATCTTATCGGGCGTATATTCAGTCGTTCATGGTGATCTGTACGGGCGTTGCGGGGACGTTCGGCAAAGTCAGTTCGCCGTCTTCGATCTTAACGAAACCGGTGACCGACGAACCGGGACCCACCCAATCGGAGACAGAAAAACTTACCATACTGTCGGGATCGTAGTGGATACCGTCATCGCTCAACACGGCGCGGCTCGCGCTTATCGAATAAGTGTGACCGACGGCGTACCCGAACGTTCCCTCGCCGCTCGTAAGCTCACTCAGCTTAAAGCTCTGACGTTCGGGCGCATTGCTGCCGTAAACGGGATCGCTGTCTGTGAAAGATATCGTGATGTTTTCCTCGTCGTCGTAGCTCGTATTATTTTTTACAACAAACGGCACGTCAAGGGTATCTATCTCGATCTCGCCGTACTCGGTGACCGTAAATGTCCTCATCAAAGCGGCGGAGCCTGAATTATTGTAATCCAAATACAGATAGATCGTAGCCGTGCCCGGAGCGATCTTTTTCAGATCGACGACCAGGCTTCCGCCGCGCACGGTGTTCGTCCCGCCCGGAATTATCTCAGACGCAAGCAGCGGATCGAAACTCAACGCCTCATCGGGAATAACGTTCTGATCGGAAGATAATATCTCGGATCTGTCGAGAACGTTGTTATATTCGCCGAATTTGCGCATATCGAAAACAAGGGGCAACTCCTGAGTACACTCCAAAGCCGTATATCCCATATCTTTCTCGCTCGCGACCGAGATCTCGTCGATAACGGTACTTCCCCAGGAAAGATAGTCGTCCGGATCGTCGTATTCCGTGACGGGCGTCAGCCTGACTTCGATAGTCACATCCTCATCGGGCATGGTGAATTTATACCCCAACGACCCTTTTTCGATAGGTGTTCCGTTATAACTGACTTCGCCGATCTCGTAAAATACGCTTTCGGATACGACGTCGAATAAAATATCGCTTCCCGCCTGCCCTTTTGCGGACAAGTCTATCACTCGATAATCGTCGTTCTCTGCACAAGTGATGTTATGCACTGCGGGATCGGCAGGAGCGCCGCAAGCCGTTAATCCGATAGCCGCGACCGCCAGCACGCCCGCCATGATCAGACAGAATTTTTTCATGATCGTCATTACTCCGATATTCCGGAGCCCTCCTATGATCTGCTTTCGGCGTATGAACAAGAGAATGTATCGCCTGTTCACGCGATCCGATGAGCTTTCTTATATATAAGATAGCACGGCTTGCGGAAAATAGCAACTTTCTCATACATCTTTTTTATAGATCGCAAACGCTTCACGCGCGAAATGCCGACGCTCCGCGACAAAGACAAACGCAGTTTTGCCGCGATGAGCAAAACTGCGTTTTAACGTTACATATCATGACGTTTACGGTCTCGGGACGTCGGGGTTATCCGGCTTTATATTACGACCGCCGTCGTCGCTCGTTCCCACCCTGTATGTGCAGTCGGGAGAATCGTAGAAGTAACGTCCGTCGGAGGAATATGCCTTGCGCCTCACTCCGAAATTATCCACATATTCGTATTCGGTAGTGCTCGCTCTCTTCATCGCTTTTTCGTCTTCGATGTGCTGCAAATAAGCGTCCGTAAAGCTGCAGGATTCGTAATACTTGCCTATCGCGCCGAGGCAACCTATGTCGTATCCCTTAGGGATAGACACCACCGCGCCGGAAAGCCCGCCGTGAGCCGTCGCCCAATCGCTCGCGCGAGGGATAAAGAGCGTGATCGCAAACAAGATCATCCGATAAGGTATGATGAATATCCGCAGAAGCAACAACACTACGGTACGCAAAAGGCTTACGAATACGTTGTCGCGGAAAAAGCCGCTCACGAACTCTTTGTATTCCTTATTCAATTTTCTGTAACAGCTGCCATATGTATCCGAGTAACCCGCCAACTTGCACGCCATCAGGTTAAAGAACAGATACCCGCCTACGAGTATAAATATCGAGAACACGCCCATATCCGCGGCGGTCACTATACCGATGATCACGGAAAGTATCGTTCCGATAACGGACACCACCGCTTTAAGGAAGAACCTGACTCCGCTCAGCCTGTATTTCGAACCTATCGCGAGCACCGCAAGCTCTTCCTGCGTTGCGCTCTTACGGAACGATTTCCAATCGCGCTCGCTTACGATAGTGTCGTACAGATCGAGAACGAGCTTTTCCTGCTTGCCGTCGCTCTTTTCTTCTTCGTTTTGCATTTCTGCCTTCTCCTTATTGTATTTTTCTTTCCACTCTTCGTAAACTATATCCTCGAGATCAGGTTCTACGGGGAGCAGCCCGTCCCCCTCTTCGCTATACAACAGAATGTGGAACTCCTCCATTTTGCCGTCCGAGGGCGTGACGAGCGCATACAGCTCGTTCTTACCCGAAGCGGAGCTGTAAATGTGGTCGACTATCGTAACGCTCCATTCCGCCCCGTCTTCGCGGACCATATCGATACTCGTGGCATGACCGTACAGTATGGAGTCTTTCAACGTCTTTTCCTCCGCATCCGCGCCATCGGTATCCATACCGAAAGGATCTACAGCTTTGGCAGGCGCGTTTGCGCTTATCTCGGTCTGCCGTGCAACGGAAGGCTGCTGCGCAATGATAGAGGGCTGCTGCGCCGTAACGCGGCGCGCCGCGGCTTCGCTTTCCTGCCGTTCTTTGATATCCTTGCGGACCATGATAGTGCCGATCAGACCGAATATCCCGAGGATCATCGTACACACGGTAAATACAGTGCAAACGGTCAACATCCAGGTGTTTGTTTTCATGTTTTTACGACCGTTGATCGTCCCGACAAGATAGATGATTATCAAATAAAAGCCTACTACGACGATGGTCGGTAAAATCGCTAAAATATTTGTATTAACGACATTTTCGCCCGATTCGATATTTACAGCGATCAGGCAGACAACGGCGCAAACGACGGCGACCACCACGATCTGCACGATCTGAAGGATAAGCCCTACGTTTCTTTTCTTCTGCATATCATGATCTCCCTTTTATTTTTACGGCCGACCCGCCTTTTCGGCGAACGTACCGCGATATAAAAATTCATCGAATAATATATTTCATGAACAAAACGGCGGTACCCCGCCGTTTTGTTCATGCCTGCGGAAACGATTTTCCACGCCCCTCGATAATGAGCTAAGTGCCGCAAGAACGCGGTCCTTAGCATTCGGCAAACGATAAACTTCCGATGAAAAACGTTTGCTTGTACCGCAATAGCTCGGTCAGCTGCGGTGCTGACCGCCCAAAAAGACGGCGATATTTTCGTCCGGCAGGTAGCGCGGCGTCAGTAAAATACGAGAACGCAAAAATTGCTTTCTCGTATTTTACGATCAAGCGCTGCGCAACCGTAAAAAGCGCCCCGCGAAAAGGCGGGGCGCTTCGACCGAATTAACATCGGGGCACTTTATTCCGGGGAATATATCATGTTGTTGGAGCGATGAGCCGCGTTCAGGCGTTTGCTTCGCTCTTGACTTTCTCGTATTCGGAAAGTATTGCCTTCCCCATCATTTCCCGAGTCTCGGTATTGAGGGGATGCACGATGTCTTTGTACTCGCCTTCGGGAGTACGTTTGGAGGGCATTGCGATAAAACAGCCTTCTGCGCCTTCGATGATCTTTACGTCGTGAACGACGAAACAATCGTCGAGCGTTACGGATGCCACAGCTTTAAGTTTACCCTCCTCCTTCTTTACCAGTCTTACACGAACTTCCGTAATGTTCATTGTGGGACCCTTCCTGTTTCGTGGATTTCGCCGCGGACGTAAGTTATCACGTCCTTTGCTATACTATTTTAACACATTAACTCGGCTTTTGCAATACTTTTTGCAAAAAAATTTCCGTTTCGGTATTTTATTTTATCGCGGCGCGGCATGTTTAGCGTAAGCGCGGATAAACTTATACGCTTTTCGGTGCCTTTTTCGCTTGACTGTAAGCACGCGTTATTATATAATAATAAACCAATACGGAAAATACAAAGGGAAAGAGGGGTAACAGGAATGAGAAAAACAGCCGGAGAACTTCTTATCGAACTCAACATCGCGGCGCGCAGCGCGTGCGACGTGTCTGCGGCGGACGCCGAGCCGCTCACCTTGCGGATCAAGTTGCTGTATCTGATCTCGCAGGGTCCGCACACGCCCGCGGAGCTGATGAACAAGCTGTGTATGGTCAAATCCAATCTCGCACTGCTCACGGCAAGGATGCAGAAAGACGGCGAGCTGGTAAAAGAGCGCCGCAGCAAGGACAAACGCTCGGTAGTCTACTCCATAACCGAAAAGGGCATGGACGTGCTCAAACGCACGGTGGTCGCCCTCGAGGACAAATTCAAGGGACTCCTGACCACCGAAAAGGAATATGATGAGTGTGTGAGCAAATTCGACGCGATGCTCGACATGCTCTCGTTCCTGTAACGCGCCGCCGGCAAGGAGGTTCGGCATGAAAAGAAAGATCAACAAGATAAAAGCGGATCTCGAAGCCGCTCGCACGCACGACCCCGCCGCTACCGGAGCGTGGGAGATCGTACTGACGTACAACGGCTTTCATGCGCTCGTGCTGTACCGTATCGCGCACTATCTGCATGTACGCGGCTTCAAGCTGATCGCGCGCATGATATCGTCCGTCGGCAGGTTCTTCACGGGCATAGAGATACACCCGGGCGCGAAGATAGGCTGCGGCGTGTTCATCGACCACGGCACGGGCGTGGTCATCGGCGAAACGACGGAGATCGGCAACAACGTGACGATATACCAGGGCGCGACTCTCGGCGGCACGGGCAAGGACAAAGGCAAGCGTCACCCCACCGTTGAGAGCGGCGTGATGATAAGCGCGGGAGCCAAGGTGCTCGGTCCCATCACGATAGGGCGCAACGCCAAGATAGGTGCGGGCAGCGTGGTGCTCAAAGACGTGCCCGCCAACGCCACCGTGGTCGGCGTGCCAGGCATGGTGGTAAGGCTGAACGGCGAACGCACGGACGACCTCGACCAGGCTCTTCCCGACCCCGTCGAAGACCGTCTCACGGCGATGGACGAACGCATAGGGCGGCTGGAAAAGATATTCTCTTCCCGCCCCGGCGCAGACAAATAATGAGGACTTAAAAGCATGATAGTATATAACACCCTTACGAGAAGAAAAGAAGAACTCCGCACAGTCCGCCCAGGAGAAGTACGCATGTACTCCTGCGGACCTACGGTATACTCGCGCGCACACATGGGCAATATGCGCGCATACATCTTCATGGATACGCTGCGCCGCGTCGTCAGATTCAACGGCTATAAGCTGCTCGGCGTGATGAACATCACGGACGTCGGGCACCTGACTTCGGACGCGGACGACGGCGACGACAAGATGGAAAAAGCCGCGAAAAAGACGGGCAAAACGCCGTGGGAGATCGCAGAGCACTTCACCAAACTGTTCTTCGAAGACACGGATAAGCTGAACATCGAACGCCCCGAAGTCGTCGCCAAGGCGACCGACCATATAGCGGATATGCTGGAATTCGTAGAGCAGCTCGTGGATAAAGGCTACGGCTACGAAACGAGCGACGGCATCTACTTCGATATTTCCAAGTTCCCCTCTTACGGCAAGCTGTCAGGCAACACCCGCCTGTCCGACAATATCGCGGGAGCGCGCGTGGACGTCAACAGCGAAAAGCGCAATCCCGCGGACTTCGCTCTGTGGAAGAAAGCTCCCAAAGAGCACATCATGCAATGGGATTCGCCGTGGGGACGCAGCTATCCCGGCTGGCATATAGAATGTTCGACGATGTCGCGCAAATACCTCGGCGACACCTTCGACATACACACCGGCGGCGTCGACCATATCCCCATACACCACGAGAACGAGATCGCGCAGTCCGAAGCTCTGCTCGGTCATCCCGCGGTCAATTACTGGATGCACGTCGAGTTCATGCAGGTGGACGGCCGAAAGATGAGCAAGAGCCTCGGCAACACCTACACTCTGGACGAACTCGCGGACAAAGGCTACTCCCCCATGGACTTCCGCTACTTCTGCCTCAATACGCACTACCGCAAGAAGCTGAACTTCACCTTCGAAGGCATGGACGGAGCCAAGACCGCGTACTCCCGCCTGCTCGCGCTCCTCGCGGCATGCGCGGCGTCGGACGCAAAAACGGACCCGGATATAATAAACGGTTTTGAAAAAGCGTTCGCCGAAGCCGTGAGCGACGATCTCAACATCCCCCTCGGGCTGGGCGAACTGTGGACACTGCTCAAAAATCCCCCTTCCCGCGATATCTACGACGCCGCCATGCGCGCCGATAAAGTGCTCGGGCTTTCCCTCGACAAATGCACCGAGAAAAAGGAAGAGGACATCCCCGCGGACGTAAAAGAGATCGCCGAAAAGCGCTTCGCCGCACGCAAAGCCAAAAACTGGGCGGAGAGCGACGCGCTGCGCGACGAACTCGCCCACATGGGCTGGTCGATACTCGACGCAAAAGACGGGTATACGCTGAAAAAATCGTAACTGTTGCGCATCCCGACCATCAATAAACGGAAATGACATGCACCTCAATGTTCATCGAACTTTGAGGTGCATATTTTTATAACAAGAATATATAGACTCGTTAAATCCGTCTTTATGATTTTCTCCAATCCTGATCCTGATAAGGAGTATCGGCAAGCCCTTCGTTTTGCAGCTTAGTTACCAGCTTATCCAACCTTTTTCTGAAGAAATTTTTGAACCACTTGCAATTGCCGAACAATTTTACCAATATGGGACTTATCGCATAATATATTCTGATAAACATCCTGCCCCAAAACGAATGTCCCAATTTTTCGTCCCTGAATCTTCTTAACACCCAAACAGGGGGGCAATCATAAGATCCGTAAGCGCAAGTCGCTATATAACAACCGAACGATTTTACACCGCATTTCTTGATTACTTCCTTTCGCAACGGTATTTGATGCGAAGGATCTATTTCATTGATCTTTTTATTATACTCGATAATTTTATCGAGTATTTCATCTTCCTCGGACGTTCGCATCCGTACTATGCGATTACGCAAAGCATTTTCCAACATAGAAATAGCAAAATCATAATACGGGCATGCCTTAGGATCTTTTTTGTACTTTCCGGCAATGTTGATCAATGTTTCGCAATATGCGTCACGCACATCTGCAAAAAGATAAGCGGTCTCCGCCTTATCGCTTCCTATCTCTATTATTCCCGACCGTTGCGTTCTATACACAAACGAACTATTGTACATATCCAACAGATCTTTCGTTATCTGTTCGAAAGTTTTCAGATATTCGTCATAATCCTTATCAACGTCATAGTTATCGTCCAATATGGATATGGTTTTAACAAACGAATTAAAGACTGCTTGCCGCGCAAATAAATTTTCATTGATCAAAGCCTGCCGTGCTTTGCCGTATGCGCTATAAAAGACAGCC
The DNA here is from genome assembly GCA_019113275.1 of Candidatus Protoclostridium stercorigallinarum. Taxonomy (GTDB): domain Bacteria; phylum Bacillota; class Clostridia; order Christensenellales; family Pumilibacteraceae; genus Protoclostridium; species Protoclostridium stercorigallinarum. Next base: position 10,180 of record DXHS01000008.1, on the reverse strand, counting down.
TCCGTATTCGTGGGATCGTATTGCTCCGCAAAATTATAATACTTTTGGACTTCCTCCCAATCTTCCTTTTGTTTTGCTCTTCGCCCGTTCTGCAAGCTACTCATAACGAACGAGGAATTATCTATCGCTACGGTACCGGAAACCATCATTTTCTTTGCCTCTTCAACAGTATACTTACACCCGCAATATTGACAAACAAAAACTCCGTCCTGCTTTATAAAATTAGTACCGCCGCACATTTCACACTTTAATTTATTCATTTTTACCCTCCGCAATATTTTTTAATATTATAACATACATGTGTATCAGTAATTGAGAATGGTAAAAAATTTTTTAAAAAAATTTTTTGTACACCTGATCTGAATTAAAAACTCAGTTATAGTTTACCGGCGTCATGCAAGGAATGCCCCTTAATCGCTTGTTAAAAACCGCGGATAGTGATATAATACAAGGTGCGCCGATGAAGGGCGCGGTTTTACGGAGGACTTATGGCTTTTACGCGGCTGAGCAGCGAACTTACGGCAAAGACGGGCATCGAGCTGGATAACATATTCATACTTGAGCTAATGCCGTTCGCGCCCGAAAACTATACGAAGGTATACATATACGGCAAGATGCTCGCCGAGGGCAATTCGGGAGCGGACAACTCCCCCGACCGCATGGCGAAACTGCTGGGCATGACGGAGGACGACGTCATGGAAGCGTTCCGCTATTGGGAAGAACAGGGACTGGTGCGCATATCCGCGGTGCCGCCCTTCGAGATAGAGTACAAGCCCGTGAGCTATACCCGCCCGTCGCACAAGGCGTTCTCCAAAAAGAAATTCACGGCGTTTAACGAGATGCTCATGCGCATGTTCCCCAACCGCGAATTCCTGCCCAGCGAGCTCAACGAATATTATTCGGTCATCGAAGACTACCATATAGACACGGACGCGATGCTCAGCATCATCGCATACTGCGCCCGCTTAAAGGGCAAGAGCGTGGGCTGGAAATATATCGTCACGGTCGCGCGCAACCTCGCGAACGAGGGCTGCCGCACCACGGAAGAGGTAGAGACCAAACTGTCATCTTACGACATCGTTTCCGCCGACGTGGCGAAGGTGTTCAAAGTCCTCAAGATCCGCCGCGCGCAGGACTTCGAGGACGTGCGGCTGTACCGCAAATGGACGGAGGAGATGGGATTCTCCCCCGCCGCCGTCCTTTCCGTCGCCAAAGGCGTTTACGGCGAGATGAAGGGGCTGGATACGCTCCTTACTCGCTACCATGCGGACGGGCTCACGGAGCTGCGCGACATCGAGGAGTACCGCGAGAACCGCGCCAACCTGCTCACTCTCACCAAAGAGCTGCTCGCCCACCTCGACGTGCGCTACAATCACCTCGACTACTATGCCGAGACGTACGTCAAGGAATGGCTCAAAATGGGGTTCGACGCACAGTCGCTCATGCTCGTCGCAGACTACTGTTTCCGCCGCGAGAAGAAGTCGTGCGAAAAGATGAACGCTCTTCTGAAAGAGTGCGCGGACGCGGGTCTGACCGGAGAGGCGGAAGTGCGCGCGCGCTTCGCGGGCGAGAGCAAGTCGGACGCGGCGATATCCGCGCTGCTCGCAAAAATGGGCGTGAGCGGCGACGTGACATCCCGCGACCGCGACAGCTACAACATCTGGACCAACTATTGGCATATCCCCGCCGAACTGCTCGGCTACGCTGCCGAACGCAGCATGGGCGAAGCCAACCCGCGCGTGCGCATGCACACGCTCGTCAAACAATTCCACGAAAATGGCATAAGCGACGTCGAGAGCGCCAAGCGCATGGCGGGCGGCAGGAACTCGGGAACAAATTCCGTAACCCCTGATAGAATCAGTACGGAAGAAGCAGAAAAGCTCAACTATAAACTTATGCACATTAAGCCGGAGGATATCTGATAACATGGATCTCAAAACGGCGGCAAGCCTTATAAAAAGCGAATATGCCGAGCGGCAGGCTGCCGCTCGCGAGCGATACATAAAACTTCTCGATTCCGACGAGGCATTGTACGCTGCGGAAAAGGCGCTGCGCGCAGCGATCCTCGACGGCAAAAGCGACGGCGAGATAGCCGCGCTCACCGCCGCACGCGACGGTATCATGGCACGTCTCGGGGCTTCCCCCGCGGACTTCGACCCCGCTCCCCGCTGCCCCGTTTGCGGCGACAGCGGATACGCCGACGGCAGGTACTGCGACTGCGTGCGCCGCAGGGCGAGCCGCGAAGCAGGAGGTTCTCCTACCCCCGCGTTCACGTTTGCCGACTGCGATCTTTCGCTGTTCGACGACGCCGACCGCGGCACTATGGACGCGGCGTACTCTAATATGAAGATATTCTGCGACAGATTCCCGCACACAAAAAATATCAACACTTTAATTGTGGGATCCGTTGGCACGGGCAAGACCTGTCTTGCGGCTGCTATAGCCAACGAGCTGGGCTCGCGCGGATGGTCGGCGCTGTTCATGACCGCGTTCGCGTTCAACGACGCCTGCCGCAGCTATCACACGTCCTTCGAACCTTCCCGCTCTGAGACGCTGGACGCCATGCTGGACGCCGACCTGCTCGTCATAGACGACCTCGGCACCGAAAGCATATTGCGCAACGTCACGCTCGAATACCTTTACACGGTGGTCAGCGAACGCATGAACGCCCGCCGGCATACCCTTATAACGACAAACCTTTCCCCCGCCGCCCTTTCCGAGCGGTACGGCGAACGCACGACGAGCAGGCTGTTCGACCGTCGCGTATGCCTGAGCGTTGCGCTCACGGGCAAGGACCTCAGGAGGCGCGGAAATTGAAAGCGGACTGCCATAACCATTCGCTGTTCTCGCCAGACAGTTCCCGCCCGCCCGAAGAGGGCGCGGAGGCTGCCGCAAAAGCGGGCTTCGGGTATATCGCTTACACCGAGCACATGGATCTCGGTTTTCCCAACGACGCGCGCCCCGAAGGCGAATTCATATTCAATTACCTCATAACCGACGAGTATTTCCGCCGCATAGAAAACGCGAACCGCGCGTTCCCCGCGATCGAAGTCGTTGCGGGCGTGGAAGTGGGTTACACTCCCGAGGACGTGCCCGACATAGCGAAGAAGCTGGGCGATCACCCGTTCGGATACGTCATCAATTCGGTACACGTCTGTCACGGACTGGACTGTTATTGGAAGAAGTATTGGCAGGGCTACACGCGCGAGCAGGCATACCGCGAATACCTCGCATGCGTGCGCGAGAGCCTGGACGCGCCTTACCGCTGGGACGCGGTGGGACACCTCGGCTACATCGGACGCCCCTCGCCCTTCGAGAGAAAGACGCTCGTTTATTCGGATTTCCCCGAGGAGCTGGACGACATACTGCTCACGGTGATACGCAAGGGCAAGATACTCGAAGCGAATTCGTCGGTGGGCGGATGCGCCGCCGAGGGCACGATATGCCTGCCCGACATCAGCATAATGAAACGCTATTACGAGCTGGGCGGGCGCAAGGTCAATTTCGGCAGCGATTCGCACCGCACCGAGCGCACGGGGTACAATTACGGCATAGTTGCTGCGGCTCTCAAAGAGATAGGGTTCGACAAGTGGACGCTGATCTCCCGCGGCAAAGAGATAACGGAGGATATAGGCTGAAATGGCGTTATTATCGTTCGTCTGTACGGTATGCGGACACCGTCAGGAAGAGTTGGTCAGGTCCGCGGAAGACGCTCCCGTATGCGAGAAATGCGGGGGCAGGCTCAGACAGAGTTTTTCCGGCAAGTGCTACGGCAATATAGGCGGCGCGGGCGGCGGCGAATGCACGCACAACTGCGCGACCTGCAAAGGCTGCGGCAGCGGAACAAGGAGGTAAACATCCATGGATGCGATCGAATGTATCGTAAGCAGAGGGACGTGCCGTGCGTTCAGACCCGACATGCCCGAAAAGGAAAAGATCGACAAGATCGTCGACGCGGCACGCTATGCGCCCAGCGGCATGAGCCGCTTTACGCGGCACTTCGCCGTGATAACCAACACCGACTGGCTCGCGCGGATGAACGAGCGCGTCCGCACGCTCGCGGGCGATGCGTCCGTAAAGTCCAATCTCGAACGCAACGGCGATAAGGGCTATTCGTGCAATTATCACTCGCCCGTCTTCGTCGTCGTTTCCGCCGATCCCGCCTACCCCACTTCGCGCGACGACTGCGCCTGCGCCCTCGAGAACATGTTCCTCGCCGCGCACGCGCTCGGGCTCGCAACGTGCTGGATCAACCAGCTCGGGCACGACAACTGCGACAAGCTGCACGACCTGCTCACCGAAGCGGGAGTCCCCGCCTCCCACCGCGTTTACGGCTGCTGCGCTCTCGGCTACGCCGAGCACGCCCCCGCTCCCCGCAAACCCCGCACGGAGACCGTGAGCTATTTCGATTGAAAGATCTTAAGGGAAAACCCCTCTTTGGACAAAGAGGGGTTTTCCCTTACCCTTTCCCGAGAAACTTACGGCGCGCGACCTCATAATAGAGCCGTCGGAAAGCACATGTAGCTCATCGGGAGCAAGAAGGATACCGATCTTCAGATGACCTGTTTTCCCTGATAAGTGTCTATTACGCGAAGTATGTCCGCCTGCGCGCCGCTCACGGCGTCGATATAGACGAAGTAATCCAGCCCGTCATACTCCGAAGAGATCTCGTAGCAAAGGCGTTCGGACGAGCCGTCGGGGATGAGCGCGAGGCGGATATGTTCCACCGAGAGCCGCGGCGAAACGCAGCCGCGTATCGCGTCCTTATCCATACGCGCGGCAGGAAGTTCGCGCTCGCGATGGTTGGCGCGGTATGACTCGGCTTCGATGCCCGCAAGGCTGCCGTCCGCGCGCAGCTTGACCTTTACGAGATCGGGGTAATACAATATCCCGTCTTTTTCCGGCGCGAGCGTGACGAGCATATCTCCGTCGCACGTGTTGTACCACACGGGGACGAGCGAGTCGTCGCAGCCCGCCGCTTCCGCATACCCGAGAGCGAGCGACTGCGCCTTTTCCTGCCCGATGTCTCCCCCGCGTTTTTCGGAGCCGTGCGCCGTGAACGTCACTATCTCTCCGCCGCGGACGGTGACCGTTGCCGTCGCGTCGACGCCCTCGCGCTTGCCTTCGGCATAATACAGTTCGGCGTCGCCGGACATTTTGCCGACTATGCGGACATCGCTCATGCCGAGGCGCTCGGCGAGCACCGAAGCCGCCTCTTCTTCGCTCACTTCAGCCTTGCCTTCGAGAGCTTTCCACGAAGTATCGCGGCTGTCCGAGAACGGTCCGTCGTAAATGACGCTCGGGTACTCGACGTTGAATTCGCCTTCGCCTATGTCGAAGCTGCCCGACTCGTTGATGTCCGCGGCTAGCGAGTAATTCCCGCCCAGCTTGTCCGCAGCCTCTTCCAGCTTTCTGCGCACCGAAGAGACCGTTTCGTGCAGAGCGGCGAACTGCTCCGAATATTTTTCGGTATCCGCCCCCGATTCCGCCGCACGGATATAGCCGGACATGAAATCGGACACCTGATTGAGGAATTTTTCCAGCCCCGAATACGAATACACGTCTACGGGCAATGTCGCCACGCGCGCCGCGGCGCTGCCCGCGTTCATGCGGATATCCGCCGCCAGCCCTATATTCGCCTTACGGTCTACGGAAACGAGCATTTTGGCGATGTCGTTTTCCGTCTCTCTTACGCTGTCCAGACTTTCGCACAGCGCCGTTTCGTACATATAGTCCACCCGCCGCTCGGCTTCCGCCGCGCGCATGCCCGCGCCGTGCAGCCCTATCCCGAGAGCGACTACCGCGGCTATGAGCGCGAGTATGACGACCGCGGTCACCGCGGTAAGTATCTTCGTCGACGTCTTCATATCACCCCCTCGCAAACGAATGTCTGCCTATCGTGATCTCCACTTTAAGAGACCATATCCACTTGCTCGTCGCCGTCGCCGGGTTGTAATAGTACAGGCAGCCGTTCGTAGGATCCCAGCCCGAAAGCGCGTCGTCCGCGGCGCTGTATGCGGTGGCGTCCGGCGTATAGTTTATCTGCCCGTCGTTTACACAGGTGAAGGCGTTCGGCTGGTATATGACTCCGGACACCGAATCGGGGAAGGACGGCGAATCCACGCGGTTGAGCACTACCGCCGCCACCGCGACCTGCCCCGTATACGGTTCTCCCCTTGCCTCGGCGTACACGCAGCGTGCCAGAAGATCCCTGTCCGGCGACGAATACCCGCCGCCCGAGGACGACAGCGTGATACCCAGGCTGCGCTCCGTCCACGTTCCCACTATACCGTCCACGGTAAGACCGTAATCGCGTTGGAAAGCCTTTACCGCCGCCAGCGTCTTGGGTCCCCAGATACCGTCTACGGCTATCTTGTAATAGCCGAGTTCTTTCAGCCTGCGCTGCACGGCGGTGATGTTTGCGGAAGTGTCGCCCTTGACGATGTTCGCCGCTTCCGCCGTAACGGAAACGTCCGTCACCGCCGCCGTTATACCTCCCGCCGCCGCTCCGGCGCCCGCGGCTATAACGAGCGCGAGCAGCAGCGTTCCCGCTTTTTTCATGTTCTGCCTCCTTTTTGTTACAAAAAACAACATTTTAAGTATGTAACGGAAGGCTGTTTTTTATTTGATAACGGCAAAAATAACGGGTATGAAAAAGTATGTCACACCCGTAATAGTAATGCTCATATCCCTTTCCGCGCTTGCGGTGCTGCCCTTTTCGGGCTGCGCTTCGGAAAACGAGCCCATACGCATACATATCCGCGCGGATTCCGATTCGGACGTCGACCAGGCGATCAAATACGTCGTGCGCGACAAGATCGTCGAATACCTCACGCCCCGCGTCGGCAGCGCGCGCAGCCGCGCCGAAGCGTACCGTATCGTAAAGTCCTGCGCGGGCGAAGCCGAGGACATCGCCGAAGACATCCTTTCCGCCTGCGGTTTCGGTTACGGCGCGAACGCCTACGTCGCCCGCGAAACTTTCCCCGACCGCACTTACGGAGACGTCACTTACCCCGCGGGCGAATACGACGCGCTCATCGTCGAACTCGGGAGCGGAGAAGGCGCCAACTGGTGGTGCGTCGCATACCCTCCTCTCTGTTTTTACGGCGAGGACGGCTCCGTCGAATACGCGAGCATAATCGCCGAACTCATCGCCGCGCTTTAAGCGAGAAATTCCACTCCCGTGGCAGCCGAACGCACGGTAAAGCATCCGAAGCCCGCGGCGGAGAACAGTTCCTCCGCTCCCCGCGGCGCGTCCGGCACGAACATACAGCCGCCGCTGCCCGTGAGATATATACTCATGCCGTGCGCTTTCGCCAGCTCCTCGCACTCCGCTATGCGCGGCTGCAACGCCCTCGCGGGAGCGAGCAGCGCATTGAACGGCGCGCGCGGGAAAATCCCGCGGCAGACGTCGCCGATAGCCGCCGTCGGATCGCCGCCGTCATGCCCCATACGGTCGAACTCACGATAACATGCGGCGGTGTCCACCTGCCCGCAGTTTACGACGAGCGCGGTAAAGGAGAGCGGCGCGCGGCGCTCCAGCTCATCGCCCGTGCCCGATACTCTCGCGCAGCCCCCGCGCATCATGAAAGGCACATCGCTGCCCGCTTCCGCGCCGAGATCCGTCAGGTCGCGCCCGAGCAGCCTCTCCGCGGCGACGAGAACTCCCGCCGCGTCCGCCGACGAACCGCCCATACCGCCGCCGACGGGCAGGCGCTTGATGATATCCGCCGAAAGCGCGAGACCGTAGCGCTCTTTTACGAGCGTCGCCGCACGGTAAGCGGTGTTTTTCTTTTCGTCGCACTCCGCGCCGCGCATCGTTACCCGCACTTCGGCGCTTTCGGTTATTTCCAGCTCGTCGCCGAGGTCGACGGAGTGCATGACCCCGTCCAGCGTATGCAGTCCGCCGCGCGACCCCGTCACGAAAAGCGCAAGATTGAGTTTACCGTTAGCCTTTACTCTCATGGAAAGATTATAACACGGCGCGCTCATTTAGGCAAGCGAATACCCGCGCGCTCACGGCGCGCGGGATATACGGGAACGGAACACGAACACCTTATCCCCTTTGGAAAGCGGAAAGGAAAGCTCGGGGTTCTGCGCGAGAACGGCGTCGGGCGGGACGGACAGCGCTTTGGCGCACTCCCACAGCGTTTCGCCTTCCGAGGCGCAGTGCATGGAGAGCGTGCCCGTTCTGTCCTCTTTCTCTCCGCTCACGCTTACCCCCGTGACCGGACGGACGCACACGCGCGCGACCGGCATCACCGTGAATGAGAGAGCACATACGAGAGATATCTCGCCGCGCCGCGCGGGACGGGCGGACACCGAGCATACACGCACGTCCGCCTGCGGCTCGCAGCCGTCTTCCGCGTCGATGTCGGTAACGAAACGGAAAGGCAGTTCGGCGTTCACGGAGCTTCTCCTGCCTGCTTCCGCATCCGAATATATCACCCAGCCGCCCGCCGCGCCTTCGAGCACGACTTTGCCGTTTTCCGCATACGCGGAAAGCGCGGTGGCGCGGAAACCGCACACGGCGGTGATCTTATCCGCGTTGTCCCCCTCCGCGAGTATCGCGGAGCCTTCCGCCTTTTCCTCGAACGTTACGGGATCGCCCGCAAGCGCGCCGCACACCTCGGCCCGCCCGAGCTCAAGCTCCTTTACGGGCGAGAAAGCATCCGTCACTATACCCGCGCTCACCTCGCAGTAAACGTCGAGATCCAGCTCCGCGCCCGCGCGCAGCGTCAATCCGTTCTCGCCGTAATTTTCCGTCACGGTAACGGGACCCGTGCGCATGAACGCCCTGTCGCCGCGCCGCACGCCCTCCGCCGCGATCTCGGCGTTATACGGCAGTTCGACCGTAAAAGGCGTCAGCAGCCCTTCCGCGGTCTTTCCAACGCCGTCGAGGATGAACCTGCCGGAAGCGTATATCGCGTCCAGAGCCGTCTCGGGAGCCTCCGGAGCGAGCCCTGCGTTGCAGCACAGCACTTCGACGATATTCAGCCGTTCGCTCTCCCCGCTCTCCGCTCTGCCCGTCACCCTCGCGGTCAGGCGCGAAAAGCGAATGCTCTCGCTGTCCGTGAATATCCCGTCCTCGGGCTCTGGCGAAGGCGGCAGCACGGCGGCGCGTTCTACCATCACCGTGATCTCTATCACCGAAGCGAGAGTTATGTTGCCGCCGCCCACCGACACTATATCCGTATCCGTCACTCGGCAGAGCGCGAAAGCGCGCACGTCCGGCGTTATACCGGGTATCTCCGCGCGGTCGGATATCTCCGCGGTGCCGCTCGCTTTTCTTACGCCGTCCTCGGCGGCTACGGTGACCTCGGCATACTCCCTGCCGGCAAGGCGGACCTCCCCGCTTATGACTTCGCTCACGCGCACGGAAGCCGCCGCGTTCACCGCAAGCACTCCCGACGCGCCTTCGCACCTGACGTTCATGCGCGCCACCGTCTGCATGACCGCGGCTTTTTCCGTATACCCCGCGCTCAAAGTTTCCGTCATTGACCTGTGCCCTCCTGTTATTACTGCTTATAACGTATGCCGCGAAAGCGGGATTTATGAAAAGAAAAGTGCCCGAAGGAGCTCCTCCGGGCGTGAGCGGACAATGCCGCATAAAGTCATATCGTATTTCCGACGGCGTTATTCGGACTTATCGTCCTCCCACTCTTCGTCGGGTTCTTCCTCTTCCTCATCGTCGTCGGGAAGATCGTCGAGAGAGACGTGGTCGTCGAAGTCGTCGGGATCGTCGGTGTACTCTTCGACCTGTTCTTCCTCCTCTTCCTCTTCTTCGTCGAGGTCGCCGATGGGCATGTCGTCGAGGTCGTTATCCATCTCGGCGGCGACTTCCTCGTCGTCGTTCCAGGTGTCCGTCTCGTCCTCGTCCTTTTTGGCTGCCATCTCCTTTTTGCATTCGATGCACATGTCCTCACCCTCTTCGCAGTAGTTGGTGTGACATATAGGGCAGAGCTTGCCTTCGGATTCGTCCTCTTCGTCGGGAAGAAGGAAGTTAGCCTCGCCTATACCCAGCTCGGCTTTGCATACGTCGCAATACTTTTCCCGGGAATCCATGTAATTGAGTTCGCACCTCGGGCAGAGTATATACGTTTTTTTCTCCATAAGTGACTTATCTCCTGATCTCGGTCGGATCGTTTCCCCCGAATTATTTACTATATTATTATTCGCC
>DXHS01000057.1 GCA_019113275.1 Candidatus Protoclostridium stercorigallinarum | reverse complement strand
CCCGAATGCAGGCTATAAGAGACCGTATATTGTAAATGAAGCGGAGCAAAAGCTCCGCTTCATTTACTAATAAAATATGATGCGTACGGTGTGATATGCTGCTCGTACATGTTGTTATTTTCTTAACCTCTCTTGTCTTGCGCCCTTACGGGCGCTTTCTCCCCTGACCCTCAGCCGAGCCGCCCATGGCGGCGAACGAAGATATCGGTTCGGATTTTCATGAGGAGTCCGCGCGAAGCGCGGCACTTCATTATTTCATTATTTATTCCCCAAACAGCGGGACGGCAGAGAACGGGGTTCAGGGCGCAACAGGCGAGGGAGCATACTACACAGCGGGACGGCAGAGAATGCCGCTCAGGGCGACAACAGGCAAGGGAGTTTACTACAGTCGCCGAGCAAACGATAGTGCGAGGCGGAGTAAACGACCGAGCACGTAGTCGCCATCAGCGGCATTATATGCCGTCCCTCCCTACTGCATGTTGAAGAAATCATACTGCCTCAACGCCTCATACGCCGCCACAGCCACGCTGTTGGAAAGGTTCAGACAGCGCAACGTCGGGCGCATGGGGATACGCAGAGCGCGGTCGGGGTGAGCGGATACGAGCTCGGGCGGGAGACCTTTGGTCTCTTTGCCGAATACGAGGAAAGCGTCCTCGGGATAAGCGACGTCGGTATAAAGGCGGGTCGCTTTGGACGAGAAATAGTAAAACTTCTCTTCGCCGAAGCGATCGGTGAGAGCGGAGAGATCGGGCAGATGTTCGACGTGCAGTTTATCCCAATAATCCAGACCGGCGCGTTTTACGCGGGACTGAGTGATCTCGAAGCCCAGCTTGCCTATAAGGTACAGCGGCATACCCGTGCAGGCGCAGGTGCGGGAGATATTGCCGGTGTTTTCGGGTATCTCAGGCTCGACGAGGACGATGCTTATCATGCTTCGCCTCCGAAAGTGCGGACGGTAACGTCGAGATTCTTTATGTACGCCATCGTGTAGTCGGAAGGATCCCACCTGTCGTGCGTGAGAGCGTAAATAAGGTAGGATATGCACACGCCGTGCGAGACGACGAGCACACGTTCGCCGTCGTGTTTACCGAGTACGTCTTCGAGAAACGAGCGCACGCGGGCAAACACCTCTTCGCTCGGCTCAGCGCCGACAGACTCGTCGAGCACATAGAAAAGCTCGGTATGGTCGGGCAGACCGAGCTCGTCGTACGTTTTGCCGTCCAGCGCGCCGAAATCGCGCTCGACGAGACGGGCGTCGGGCACGGGCGTTATGCCCGTGCCTTCGAGCAGCAGCTCCGCCGTGCGGCGTGCGCGGACGAGCGGCGAGCAGTAAGCGGCATCGGGCGCGGGGAGATTCTTCCCCGCTTCGCGCGTCGCCTGTTCGCTCTCGGGCGCGAGAGGTATGTCGCTGCGCCCCTGTATGCGCCCCGCGAGGTTCCAGGGCGTTTTGGAATGTCTTACGATAAGAAGGGTCACCATGCTTTCATGATAACACCCTCGGCGGACAAAAGCAATCGTTTTTAAGCGCTTTCCGCCTCTACGATACGCACGACGAGCACGCTCATGTCGTCGCGGCAACCGCACGAAGCCGCTTCCGACAGTATGCCTTCCGCAGTGCGGCGCACGTTGGACGACAGCGACGCGCTCACCGACGCGGAGAGATCGCGGAGCACATCGGATACGCCGTCGCTCACGAGCACCACGCAGTCGCCGGGCATCAGCCTGCGGCGCGCAAGCGAGTACGACGCGGTCTCCAGCGCACCCACGGGCAGCGACGAACCGCCTATGACGGTCACCGTGTCGCCGTGCACCACGAGAGTGGGCGGCGTGCCCGCTTTTATGATGTCCGCCTCTCCGCTCGAAAGATCTATCGCGATGACGTCCATCGCGCCGAACTCCTCGCCCGGGCGGGAAGCGAGGAAGGAGTTCACGGTATCCACGCCCTCGCCCGCGTCGAAGCCCGCGCGGCAACAGTCCTCGATGACGGACAGCGCCGTCTGCGTGAGCCGCGAAGCTGGTCTGCCGCTGCCGCTGCCGTCGCACAGAGACACGAGCGCGGTGGTGCCGAAACCCGTCACCGAATAACCGTCGCCGCTCACCGTGTTGCCGTCCTTGGGTCGGGACGCGAACGCGTACACTATATCGAGCGCGGGAGCGGGCGCGAACGCCGCCGCCTGCCACACCGGACCCGCGTCGCCCAGCCGCTCCACTCTTACACCGCCGAGCACTCTGGATATCCCCTTTTCCGCTTCTTCCGCAGTGACGACGCGCGGAACGAGCGCGATGCCCCGCCGTTTCGCCGTCACCAGACAGCCGCCGCAGGCTACGCCCGTTTCGGGCAGATCGCGGCGGAGCTTTTCGGAAAGAAAAACGTCGAAACGGTAGTCCTCCGCAAGCTCGTCCGCCATTTTCGCGACGAGACGGCGCAGGCTCTCCAACCGCACGGCATAGCTCTCGGCGTTGCGGCGTTCGCGCTCCGCTACCTCCGCCCTGCCGCGCACCTCGCGCATGACCTCGCCCGCGAGCTTGAGCATGCGCCCGCCGCTCATGCAAGGCTCGCCGAGCACCGCGCTTTTGAGAGCGCTCCCGCCCGAAGCGTAATCGAAAGCGAGCGCGCGGACGTTTTCTCTCATGCCGCACAGCTCTCCCCGCGAGCAGGTCGCGCACACGCCGCAGAGCGCGTCTCCCACGCAGTCCGCGGCATACTCGCGCCCGCCGCCCGAGGACAGCAGCGCGCTCATCTCCCCCAGCGCCTCGCTCGCGCTCACCAGCCGTTCGGGGAGCAGTCTCCCCATGCCCGCCGCCGCGGCGATATCCGTAAGCTCTCCCGCCGGGCGGAAATACGACGACAGCGCTTTCACCGCACGCTTCGGCAGGAGCGCGAAAAGCGCCGCGCCCGCCGCCGTCGCAGCCGCGCCCGTATACCCCGGATCCGCTTCTGCGAAAAAGTACGCGCCCGCGCAGTATCCGAGCACGAGCGCGACCGCGGGAATGGGACGCGCGCCCGCACAGAACGCGCGACACACGAGCGCGGCGATCGCGAGTGCGGCGAACACATACGGGTCTTCCCCCGCGAGCGAACACCCCGCCGCCGCGAGCACGCCGAGCAGCATACCCGTTTCGGGCGAACGGCACTTGCATGCGACCGGCACCGAAAACGCGAAAACGGTATATGCTATCGGGAACCCGAACGGCGATACGCTGCCCAGCCCCGAAAACAGCACGATACAAAAGACCCCCGCTCCCGCACTGCCGAGAGTGCCGGGAGCAAGCAGACCCTTGCCCGCGATCAGCGGAACGGCGAACGACATCATCGCGCCCGCCGCGGTTCCTATGAGTGCGGTCAGCCCCGCCGCGAGCACCGTACCGCCGGTAAAATATACGAGCAGCGCGCACAGCGGCGCCTGCAGCAGAGTATGTACTATCCACCGCCACATGCGCTTGCGCTTTATCCTGCGGCAGGCGGATATGATGACGCCGGCTGCGGCTCCCGCGATCGCCGTACCGCCCGCCGCGGCAAAGGACAGCAGCCCGGGGTCGGCGATGAAGGACGCCGCGAGATAGTACGCCGAAGCCAGCGGACTGCCGCCCGCGAGCAGCACCGCGTAGTGCATGGCGTAGCCGAACGGGCGCACGGTGAGCACTTCCGCGCACGCGCCCGCGAGCATGAATGCGAACGTCAGCGCATGGACGATCGCTGTCTTTATGAGTCGCCTTGCTTTCATCCGTTAAATTATAACGGATATATCACGGGAGAATAAGGGATATCCTGCCGCTTCCCGTCGATTTTTCGCTTCTCGCGATCAGGACACCTTTACGCTCACGGAAGGCGAAAAAGTCATATCGGACAGGTCGGGGGCGAGGGCGGCGTACTCGCGGGGATACGCTCGGTACAACTCGGTGAGCACTCCGAGGATATCGCAGCGGCGGCAGACTTCGGCGGCGGCGGAGACGTGCGACGAAAACGCGGCGGCAAAAGCGCGTTCGAGCGACGAGGCAAGAGCTTTCACGCTGTCTCCCCTTTCGATGACCTTGAAACGGTCTTTGAACCGCACGACGACGGACAGTTCGGCTTCGGCGATCACTCTGCCGCCTTCGAAGCGGGCGGATACCGACGCTTTTTTGGTTCTTATCTCCCCGAGTATCGTAGTCGTTTCGCCGTCGTACGTCCATTCCGCGGCATAAGTGCCGCCGTCCGAACGGGGCGAGAGCAACGTCAGCCCCAAAGAGGCAGACTCGGACAGCTCTTCCGAAACATTGGTTCCCACCGCGCGCATGAGCCTCGGCGGCACGAGCTCGGACTGCTTTTCCGACGCGCCGGACGGCGCTCCGCCGCCGTCCGAGCCCGAGTTCTGCGAATCCCGCGTGCCCGTTTCCGCGTCGCTCTCCTCCGCGGCGAACACGGGCAGAGCAGCGGCAGCGGACTTGCTCTTCAATCCCCCGAGCACGGAAAGCGCGGTAGGTATCGCCACGGAAGCGGACGTATCCGCAAAACCTATATACGAGGTCACGCCGCTGCCCGCAGCCGTCGTAAGGGTCACGGCTTTATCTATGAATTCGCCCGCGCCGCCCGAGGCGGATATCACCGCGCACCCCGCGTTGACTTCCGCTTCGGAAAGCAGCGACATGAGTGCGAGACATACGTCCGCCGCGCTCATCTCCCCGCCCATCACGATCACTCCGCAATGCCCGAGCTCTATGTTCCTGCCGTAACGCTCGCTCATGTCGTGCAGCGCGTCGGTCACGCAGCCGCCTTCGCCGTGCACGCTCTCCGTGCTCGACCCGCCCGACGTTTCGGCGGTAAGTGCGACCGTGCCGCCGTTTACGTCTATGCCGAGAGCGTTGACCATCAGGCAGGACGCGATCTCCGCCTCGGGCACGAGGGGCGTGAGCGCGAGCAGAGCGAACATGAGCACGAATGCTATGCACACCCATCTATTCGCCGTTTTCCCGGGCAGCCGTCTTTTCATCGTTTTCCCTCCTCTTTTTCTTTATATGTTCCGTTATGCGGCATACCGCCGCGGCTGCCGCGCCGAGCACGGGCAGACCGTACTGCACGACAAACGACGGCAGCGCGAAATACCCGGTCGCCCACTCCACCGCGAGATTGAGGTTCACGGTAAAGATCATTGCGACCGTGAGCGCGACTCCGCCCGCGACCGCAGCAACCGCTCCCGCTTTACCGCCTAAGGCATACGCCATACTGCGCGAAAAGAAAGCCGTTATCATGCCCGCGGACAGGAATACCGCGCTCAGCCACAGGCTGAATATAACGAGGTCGAATCGGCCGAAGCGGAAACTGCCCGCCGCATACTGCGCGACGCTCGATATGCTGTGCCCGTAAGTGAGAAGGTCGGGCATATCGCCGTA
>DXHS01000056.1 GCA_019113275.1 Candidatus Protoclostridium stercorigallinarum | reverse complement strand
GGGTGGCGAGCACGAAGCACGTCAGTGCGGCTGCGAGCCGGGTGAGTCAAAAGTTTGTATATGACGGGCAGGCTTTACATGTTTTGCCGCTTCCTTGACTCATCCGGTGCGCCGTTCGTGCCTTCGGCGCTCTGCGGCGCACCACCTTCTCTAACCAATTAGAGAAGGCTTTAATGGAGTGGGGTTGAGGGATATTTGGGATATGTACGGTTGATATGTTGCTCGTACATGTATGTTGCTTTCTTAACCTCTCTTGCGCCCTTACGGGCGCTTTCTCCCCTAACCATCAGGGGAGACTTCAAGAAGACCGCGCGTTCGCGCGGGATAAAATTTTACGAGCAGGAGCGAAACTAAAACCGCCCTCGACATAGCCGAGCGCCGAAGGTGCGAACGCCACCGACCGAAGGGAGGTCTTGCCCCGGAGAGGGCGGTTTAAGGATAAAATTTTAAGGGGATTTCAGTTTGAAATCCCCTTAAAATTTTTCGGAATAAAAGAGGCGGAGCGGCGCATGAAAAGCGCCGCTCCGCAACTTTTTTATTTATCCGCCGCTTGCGGCGGATCATGTAGGGGTCCGTCAGACATTCTTATCCGCCGCCATTCCCGACTTCGGCTTTCTGACTATGAACACAACACATACCGCGATGCCTGCCGCCGCGAGCACCCAGACGCCTGTCACCATAAGTATGGGCACGGGCGAGAAAGGCGTTTCGGTGACTTCCATCTTGAGGTCTACGGTATAGCGGTCGTCCTTATCGCCGTTCTCCTGCCAGTCCTTTGCGCGGGCGTAAGTATTCGCAAAGGTGTACAGCGAGTTCTTGGTCGCAACGCGCAGCAGCGAAAGCGTAGTGGCGTCGCGGTCGAAAGGCTCGTTGAGGTCCATCATGAGGTCGTTGCCCGCGCGTATGCCCTGCATGCCGCTCATATACGGTCTGCCGAGAGACCAGTCGGTTATCATCGCGCCGCGGAATCCCCACTCGCCGCGGGTGATATCGTTGTTCAGCGCGTCGCACGCGCCCGCCCATACCGCGCCTATGCAGTTGAACGATGTCATGATACCGTTGGCTCCGCCGTCCTTGACCGCTATCTCGAAGGGCTTTAAGTATATCTCGCGCATGGTCTGCTCGGTGAGCCAGGTATAGACGTTTTCGGGGTTGACACCCTCTTCGCTGACCGCGAAATGCTTCATGTAGCAGTACAGTCCGTTGTTTATGGCGCCGCGGACGACTTCCGCCGCTATCTTGCCTATGAGGACGGGATCCTCGGCGTAATACTCGAAGTACCTGCCGCTGTAAGGATTACGGTGAAGGTTGAGCCCGGGACCGTACCAGCCGTTGATGTTGAGAGCGCTGCCTATCACGCCCTGCGCCTGACCCATGTTGAACGCCGTCTGCTGGTTCCAGCTGCAACCGATGAGCACTTCCGCGGGGAACGCAACCAGCTTGCCGCGATCCTCTTCCGCCATGCCGGAGACGTGGAAGCCCGCGGGTCCGTCCACTTCCAGACGGTAAGGCTTGCCCACGCTCTCTATCGCGCCCGTGCTGTAAAAGGCGTTTGCGATATAGTTTATCATATCGTCGGCGGAGAGCTGGTCGAGCAGGTCGCTCCACTTCGGATCCTCGTAATTCGTGCCGAGCACAAGGAGCAGCTCGTCGTTATACTTGAGTTTGACGCCGGACGAGCCCTGAAGGTCGGCGGCGCTCGCCTTGGTGCCGTCCTCCCTGACTACGAGGTAAATCCCGTTATCCTCTCCCATGGTCGGCATGGTATCTGTATCGTACCTGTCGTTCAGAGCTTTGTTCACGCCGTCGATGAGAGTCTTATTGCTGCGGTCGGGAGTGCGCTCTTCGGGGAACGTAGCTGCAAAGTCGGCACGGGAAAGATAGGTTATGGGATCGCCCGCCGTGCTGCCGTCGATGGGAACGCCCATGTACGCGCTGCTGCCCGTAAAGCGGTTGACTACGTTTTCTCCCGTCACGGGGTCTTTATCGATGTTTATCACGTTCGGCACGTTGTATTCCAGCACATTGTTCTCGCAGTCCGCAAGAGTGTGCGCGTCCGTCCGCAGCGATATCGTCAGCTTGCCTTTATCCAGCTCGTAGCCCGTGTGATCGTTATCGTTCCTATCGTAATCGTCGTAGGACGCAAGGTCGTAAGGCGTGATCTCGAACTCGAACGTCTGCGCCTGTCCGGGCGCGAGAGGCTGGGTCTTGCCGAAATCCAGCAGGTTGACCGCGCTCTTCTCTATCCCGCCTTTGTGATACTCGGACGAGTAATACAGCTGCACGACGTCTTTGCCCGTATCCGTCGCGGTCTCGCTTTTGTTCGTCACGGTAACGGAGATCTTTATCTTGGTATCCGCTTTGATATCCGAGCCCGGCTCGAGATCCGTCGTCACGGTGTAAGCGAAGTCGGTATCGTAACTCAGACCGTAACCGAACGGATAGTGCACCACGCCGTCGTAACCCTTGCCGTACTCGTTATCCACATCGTCGAAGTATCCTTCGGCGTCCGCGGTCTCGTACCACTTATAGCCCACGTAGATGCCTTCGGCGTAAGTGATCTGACCGAACATCGCGGGCTCGGCATACATATTCGCGTCGGTCGGAGTATAGTCGCGGGTGGAGTATGCGTAAGTGTCGGCGAGCCTGCCCGAGGGGGTCACCTCCACCTGCGTTTCGGTACCGTCCGCCGCCTTTACGGTCTTGTAGCCTTTGAGCAGCCTGGGGATCGCGAGCGTGCCCGACTGTCCCGTGGGACCGACGTACATGACCGCGTCTATGCCTTTGTTCTCGAGGAAGCCGTTGTCTATGGGTGCGCAGGTATTGAGCAGCAGGATGACCTTGCCGAAGTTATCCGCCACGAGCTCTATCATGTCCTCTTCTTCCTCTGTCAGCTGCAGATAGGTGCGGGTATTATCCGTGACGTTTTTGCCGTTATACTTGGTCTGATACAGCGGTACGTCCACGCTCTCGCTCGCGTTGCGGCTGATCGTTATCACCGCGACGTCCGAAAAGTCCTTTGCCGCGCGCAGCACCGAGCTCGTGTACACGTCGGAAGCCACGGGGTTGTGCAGCGCCGCTATGCCGCGCTCTATCGTCGCCCGGTAATCGCTGAAGTCGGTGTATATCTTCAAAAGGTCTTCGTTTACCTTGAAGCCTTCCTGTTCGAACGCCTCGCGCGGAGTCACGGTCAGACGCGCGATGTCCTCTTCGCTCGCTCTGTCTATATTGAGTATCGTGCCGCTGCTGCCGCCGCCCGAGTATATCCAGCCGTTATCCGTCGAGCCGTAACCGAAAAGGTTGACTTTCCTTTCGCTTTCGGCAAGCGGCAGAGCGTCGTTCTCGTTTTTCAGGAGCACTATCGAGTCTTCCGCTATCTCCTGCACCATCTCGTCGCCGAGCACGCGCGCGTTGCTCACCGTTGTGCTGTCCGTATTTCTTTTGGCTTCGCCGAACGTGCTCATCAGGTAGTCCCAATACGACGCCGCGAACACGCTCGCTATTATAGCCACCGCCAGCAGTATCGCGATAACGACGGTGAGAGCTATCCTTTTGGGTGTTATCTTTATCATGTTTTCTCCTTATGCAAATTCCACGGTAACACTGTCTATATTGCAGCCGCTCGCCTCCCACGTATCGGGGTTCACGGGGATATCGGGATCCACCGTAAGTTCGAGGATATTGTCGCCTGCAACGAAATCGAATGTTCCGAGTTCGACGTTTATCCAATTTTCCAGCCTGGCAAGCGGATCGGCATGCTCCGTTTCCTTCACGCCGGGCAGGATGACACTGTCGTCCACCGTTACGGGAGCGAGAGAGTCGCCCGAGCCGAATCTGAAGGAAGCGTAATCGTTGAGCTTAGAGTCTCCCACTTCCTCGCACGCCCATCCGCCCGAAAGTATGTTCGTACTTGCCGCGCGGACGGTTATCTTGCCGCTGCCCGCGTTATCCGCCCAGATATGGAAGCGTATGACGTCGCCGGCATGAGTGGTACCGAGGTATTTGCCGCCCGACGCGCCCGAGCCGCGTTCGTTATTGGCTTTGCCCATACCGGAAACGACTTCCACCCAATTCTTCATGCCTTCGGGGAGTTCCGCCGCTTTGTATATATTCTCTCCTTCCACGGTGACCTTGCTTGCCGCGGTCACGGTTATCGCCTGCACCGCGGTCGCGCCGCGGTAGGATATCGTCACTTCGTCGTCGCCGACAGAGAGCGGCCCCGCGGGAGAGATCTCGAGCTCGGAGATATCCGGCGTTTCCGTGGTACCGTCGCTCATCTTCGCTTCGACTACCATACCGGCAGGATCGAAGCTCTCGCCCGACTTGTACTCCGTCTTCGTCGGAGGGGTCTTGACGGTGAGTTCGGTCGCCGTCGCGGGAGGGGTATAATCATCGGTATACACGATCTCCAGACGATCGATGTTGCAAGCTATCGGCTCGCCCTTGCAGTTGACGTAATCGGTCACTACGTTGAACTCGATCACGTTGTCGCCCTGCTCGAGAGGAAGGGTGCCGAAAGTCACGTCCATCCAGTTCACGAGGAGCAGCGGATCGCCGCCGGGCTTGTCCGTCTCGCTGCCCGCGAGAATGACGTCGTCGTCCACATACAGCCGCTCGAGCGTATCCGCCTCCGCGTCCGCCGCGCTGCCGTAGCTCACCTCGAACAGCCTGTTGAACTGCTGCTCGTCCACTTTCATCGGCGACCATGCTCCGCCGTCCACCGTCATGTAGCAGCTCGCGGCGCGCAGGATGACGTCGGCATAGCACGCCTCTTCGGCGTAAACGTGGAAACGTATGACCGAGCCCTTAAATACGCTGCCCATATAGGCGTCGCCCGACGCGGGCTCTCCGGGCACCGAACGCGCCACGGGCGAGCCGTAATCCGCGCCTTTGACTATCTCCACGTAATTGACGGTATCTTCGGTCACCTTATCCGCGCTTATAATGTTTTCCGCCTCGATGACGAAGCCGTCGAATATCTCGAGTTCGATCTTTGCGCTCGCTTCGCCGTAAACGACTTCGAGCGTGTGCGTCCCCCAATCCTCTATCACGATGGCGGAGACGTCGTCTATCGGTTCGCCGTCCAGCTCGAACGTATAACCGCTGCCTATGACGCGGCTGCCGCCGTCGGCGTAATGCGCTGTGACGACCATATCCGAAAGGTCTATGACGTCGCCCGCCGCGGCTTTGAGCGCGGTATTGCCCGTATCTACGGTGACGGAACTGACGACGATGTCTTTAACGTTTATCGCCTGCGTCACGCTCTTGCCCTCGTATGTTATCGTGACCGATTTATCGGAAACCGAAAGCGCTCCCGCGGGGGTTATCGTGCATTCGGACATGCCTACGCTCACGGTGAGCCCGTCGCTCCACTTGGCTTTTACGACCATGCCCGTAGGGTCGAACGCCTCGCCCGCGTAATACTCCGTCGTATCGGGCGGCGTATCGATGACGAGCTCGGTCACGGTTGCGGGTCCGTCGCCGCCGGGGTCTTTGCCCGGATCGTGATCGTCGGGATCCTTCTCATTCGTCCCGCCGCACGCCGCGAAAAACGCCGCGAACATGAGCGAAAGAACGAGCGCGAGAACGCAGAACAATATCGATCTTGCCTTCTTTTTCATTTCACTTTCTCCTTTTTATTATTTGCAGCTTTGATCTCGCTGTCACGCAGAGTATAAAAAATAAGGCGGACCTTTTCAATAGGTCCGCCATAATCGACGATCGTACGGCATAAATGCAGATATATCACTCTTCGCGGGCTCCCGACAGCGGGAAAAGCATATTGAGCGTGAATACTCCGCTCTCCGCGGTGACGGAAAGCTCGCCGCCGTATTTTTCGGTTATCGCCTTCATGCTCTTCATGCCAAAGCCGTGGCTCCTATCGTCGCCCTTGGTCGAGCGCGGCAGGTCGCCGTCGAATATCACGTCGCCCGCGCAGCTGTTGCGCACGCAAACGGACAGGAACCCGCGCGACGCTTTTATCGTGAGCTCTATCACGCGCGCGGACTTGTCCTCTATCCCGCATACCGCCTCTATCGCGTTATCCAGAGCGTTGCCGAAGAGCGAGCATATGTCCGCGTCCGTCATGATATCCAGCTGTTTGCCGTCCGCTATCTGCGAAAACGTTATCCCGTGCTTGACGCACGTCAGCCGCTTTTCGGTAAGGACTATATCCAGCGCGTCGTTGCCCGTTTTGACGTCCGCGTCGTATATCATGACGGCGTTCTCTATCTCGCCGATGACGTCGCTGCCGACGTTTCCTCCGCGCGCGATACGGCGTATCTGATGCTTTAAGTCGTGGCACTTGACGTTGATGTAGTCCACGTTCTCCTTGAATATCATATAATGCCTGCGCTCCTGCTCGTGCAGCAGGCGGAGCGTATCGAGATCCGTCTGCATCTTTTTCCTGCCGAGCATGAAGAACTGCACGAACACCGCGAGCAGGCAGCAGAGGATGTTGTATGCGTGCACCACTCCGAGCAGAACGGTATCCGTCTCTTCCGTGGCGCGGTAAGTTACCAGCAGATTGAGGAATATCGCCGCAAGCAGGATGACCCCGCTTATGACGAGCAGCGAAACGTTGCCTATATGCAGGTCGGTGCGGCTCTTTATCCGGGAGCCGAAGAACAGATACATCAGCCCGTACGACGCGGCGTACGCCTCGATATACAAAAACGTCGTCCATGTGCCGAAGATCATCTCCCCCGTTTCCTCGTACGGGCCGGAAGGCGCCTGGAGCCCCAGCGCGGTGACGAAAAAGGTGTATACCTCGTAAGCGATATGCTGCACCGCATACGCCGCGACGGCGCAGAACGCGATATTGAGGAGCGGCGCGCGGAAACAAAAGTACAGCCCCGCCACCGTCGCACAGAACATGCAGACGAACATGAACGACACGTAAACGGCATTATATGCCGCTATCGGGAGCAGGAACGTGACGACATAGCACGCGAGCACGCTCCCCGCGAGCCGCAACGGAAAGTACCGCCTGCGCGGCAGCTTGAACGTGAACAAGCCCTCGGCGATCATAAGTTCCGCGAGGAATACGAGGCGGTACCAAAAAAGCGGCGAATCGAACCTAAACATCGAATCCGCCTCCGATATAGTCGTTGAGCGCTTTCATGAAATCCTTGCGTTTACGCTGGCTTATCTGCAATTCGTCCCCGCCGACGTAACACACGAATTCCTTCACCATGTCCACGAAACCGAGATTGACGAGATAGCAGCTGTTGCAGCGTGCGAAACGGGCGGCGCCGAGCGCGCTTTCCACGTTTTTAAGCGTGCCGTTGGATTCGAGATCGCCGTCCTCGGTATGGTACACGATACGGTGCTTCATGATCTCCACATAACGTATACGCGAGACTATGAGTTTAGCATACCCCCCCCCCGCAAGATTCACGGAGATCGTCTTTTCCTCTTTCGCCTTTATGCGCGCGACCGCCTTTTTCATCTTGAACGCGAAAGCCGCATACGAAACGGGCTTGACAATAAAGTCGAGCGCGTCCACCTCGTATCCCTTTATAGCGAACTGCGCCATGTTCGTCACGAAAACGAGCGTGACCGACTTGTCCCGCTCCCTAAGCAGCCTTGCCGCGCTCATGCCGTCGAGATCTTCCATCTCGATATCCATGAACACGATATCGTAACCGCCTCTGTACCCCTCTATGAACGGCACGGCATTGCCGAATTTTTCCACCGAAAAAGTTTCGCCGTTCTCCCTGCCGTACTTTTCGAGATATCCCGCAAGGAGTTCTGCCGCCTCCGCGTCGTCTTCCACTATGACCGTTCTTATCATTATCTTCCCCTTGGATTTTCCGTATTATAACACAGGTGCATACTTTTGTCAATAGTAAAAACTTGCGCACGGCAGCACATAAGCGACTTTGCGATTTGCAAAGTCGCTTATGTGCTGCCATGCGCTTCGGTCAGACGAAAACGCAGCCGTCTTTTCGTCATTACAGTCCTGCCGTTTCGTCCGAATCGTCGGAGAGGAGCACCGCCGTGATGCCTTCCGACGGCTTGTCCTCGGTGCGGGCGGGGGCGGGTTCGGGGTCGTCCTTGTTCGCGAAAGAGACGTACTCGCCCATCCAGCGCATCTCCACTTCTCCGAGCGGGCCGTTACGGTGCTTGCCCACGATTATCTTGGGAGCGGCGGCGTTTTCGGGCTGACCGTCCTTATCCGTCTTACGATATATGAACAGTATGATGTCGGCGTCCTGCTCGATCGCGCCCGACTCGCGCAGGTCGCTCATCTGCGGCGCACGCTTGTTCTTCTCGCTCTCTCGCGAAAGCTGGCTGAGCAGGAGTATGGGCACGCCCAGCTCCTTTGCCGCAAGCTTCATCATACGCGAGATCTCGGAAACGTCCTGCTGGCGGTTCTCCGTGCGCTTGCCGCTGCTCATGAGCGTAAGGTAGTCCACCATCACGAGATCCAGCCGCTTCTGCTCGCGCTTCAGGCGGCGGCACTTGGAGAGTATATCCATAGGCGTTGTGAGCGATGTATCGTCTATGAACAGTTTGGAAGCGCAGAGCGCCGAGCGCGCGTTGGTTATCTTGCGCCACTCGTCCGCACTCTTGATCTCGCCCTTGCTCATGCGCGCGAAATCCACATGCGCGAGCGAGCACAGCATACGCTTTGCGAGCTGCGAAGCGGGCATCTCCAGCGAGAATATGGCGCACACCGCAGGCGTGGCGGTCTTTATCGGAGAACCGTCCGCCGAAAGATGCGCCGTAGCGACGTTGCTTACGATGTTCATGCCTATACTCGTCTTGCCCTGACCGGGACGGGCGGCGATGATGACGAGGTCGCCCGCGCCGAGACCGCCGAGCAGATAGTCGAGGTCGCGGAAGCCCGTCTGCAATCCCTTCTTGGCTTTGGGGTCGCGGTACACCGCGTCGAAATCCGCCACCGCCTCGTTGACCGCTTCATCGAAGGGGCGCAACGCGTGTATGCCCTGGCTCTCGGCGACGTCGTTTACCGCGCGCTCGGCGAATTGCAGCGTTTCGAGCGCGTCCGACGAGGCGTAACACATCTTGAGTACCTCGTTCGCGGCGTTCATGAGGCGGCGCAGCTGCGAATCCTTGCGGATGATATCCAGATGAGCCTTATAGTTTGCCGACGTCGCGAGGTATCCGGACAGCACGCTTATATACTGCGCTCCGCCCGCTTCAGCGAGCGCGCCCATACCGTCCAGCTCCTGCGTGACGGTGACGAGGTCTATGGGACGGTTGTCGTTCCATATACGGTTCATCGCGGAGTAAATAAGCCCGTGCGAACGGTAATAAAAATCCTCGGGCTTCAGAAGGTGCATCACTTCGATGGGCACGTTCTCGTCCGTCATCATGCAGCAAAGCAGACCTTTTTCCGCCTCCTCGCTGTGCGGCGGCACCTGCCCCACCACGTTGGGATGCCTGTCCAGCCCGTTATCCGTTTTTCTTTTGGTATTCTCGCTCATTTGTTCAATTATACCGCATAATATCCGCAAAGTCAATATATCTCGCGGGAACTTTTCAGTACGCGGGCGGACGGCTCGTCCGTTATGCCCGCCTCCGCGGGACTCGACGAAAAAAGGGAGCCTCCTGCAGGAAGCCCCCTTCGGGAAATCTTTTTCGTTACGCCTGTTCGGCGGGCTGGTCGGCGGGCTTGGCGTCCGGGAAAAGAGCGCCGCCGTCGATGGGCGGAAGGATGAGCGGATTGATCATTGCCGCCGCCGTGAGGTTGGTTATCGCGCTGCGAAGGTACGGGAAGGTGGCGCGGGTCGCCGCGGCGACGAATTCGCGTTCGTCCTCGGCGAGCCATATCTCCTCTTCCAGCTCGAAGTTCGCGACAAGGCGTATCGCAAGATCGAAAGGCTTGGGATCGGTCTCCGTGCCGATCATCTTGACGGTCAGCTCGATGACGCGACGCTTGGGCATCTCCTTGATCTTCTTGATCTGGCGGTTGAACTCGGGTTTTATCTCGAACTTGGTCTGCGGCTCCGCCTTGACCACGTTAAGTCGGAAACGCATGTCCTCGCAATGCATCCCCAGCATCCTGAACTTTACCATTTATCTGTTAGCCTCCTTGAATTTCCTTATCGCCGCACGGCGCACGTGCGTTTTCGTCCCGATGCCGCCGCTCCCGGCGCAGGAAATGCGCCGCCGGCGGCAACAAGCATTATGATTATATCATACCGAAAATATATTTGCAATAGTTTTACGGAATGTTTTCCGCGCCGCGAGCGGTCATGACCGAAACGTACACAAACTCTCACAAAACATTCACAAAACCGTCATAAAAGTTCTGTGAGGAGCGTTATATCCCCTACGATCTCAAGGTCGGGCGTCACGGGAGAAGAGAGAGTCGGCGTCTTGTTTATCACGGCGACGCGCCCGCGGGTGAGGCGCAGGAAGCTCGCCGCGGGATATACCGACAGGCTGGTGCCACCCACGATGACGAGGTCTGCTTCGGCGAGCGCCTCGCACGCGCCTTCCACTTCGCGTTCGGGGAGCTGTTCGCCGTAAAGCACGACGTCGGGTTTTATGAGCCCGCCGCAGCCGCACGTCGGCAGGGGGCGCAGACCGCGCACGTCCGCCGCGGTATACTCTTTGCCGCACCCGACGCAATGCGCGCGGGACGCCGTGCCGTGAAGTTCGTACACCGTCCTGCTCCCCGCAGCCTGATGCAGACCGTCTATATTCTGCGTTATGACGGCTTTGAGCTTCCCGCGTTTTTCCAGCTCGGCGAGCGCGAGATGCGCGGCGTTGGGTGCGGCGTCGGGGATATCCAGCTCGGCGAAAAAGTAGTCCCAGAACTCCCGCGTATGCGTGAAGAAAAATTCGTGGCTGAGGATGGTCTCGAAGGGGTATTTATACTTGCGCCCCGCAAGGCCGTCCGGCGAACGGAAATCGGGTATACCGCTGGGCACGGACACTCCCGCGCCGCCGAAGAACACCGCGCTGCGGGAAACGTTCAGCATATTTTTCAGTTCTTTTATCTTTTCGGCGTTGTCGTTCATGACATAAGTATACCGCGCCCTGCGCGGAAAGTCAATCGTAACGCGAGTGAGCGCGGCGGCATAGTATACAGCAGACACACCAAAGGAGAATATACGATATGCTGTTCGATCTTTTCGGAAGAAGAAATTACTGCGGCTGCGCTTATCCCGAGCCGCGCGCGGAGCTGCCCGATCCCCTGCCCGCGTTCGACCGCTGCCCCGTTCCCTGCCGGCGCTGCGCCGACATGCCGCCGCGCACGATAGGGCTGTCGAGCGGTACGGGCTCCGCCGTGCAGCTCACCGCGAACGCGGGCGCGCCCACCGACTTCGTCATCGTCGGCAGCGGCGGCGCGGTCACCAAGTATGCTCCGCCCGCCCCTCTCGTGACGCTCACGCCCGACGAACAGTCCGCGGCGTTCGTTCTGCCCGAGCCGTCCGTCGTGCGGTGCTTTTCCGTCGCATTCACGCTTTCCGCGCAGCCGACCTCTTCCTCCGCCGCACTGTACGCCGCACTGCTTGCCGCGCCGCTCGATTCGGACGAGTACGGTCTGGTCCCGGGCAGTACGATGATGCTCGCTCCCGCGCTCACGCCCGCACTGCCCGCAGGCACCACGCTCGCCGCGTCCGTGCCCCTCTGCGCCCGCGTGCCCGCCAAGCTCGCCGCAGTCCTCTTCGCCGCCGACCCTTCCCCCGCGACCGTCACCGGGCACATTTCCGGAAGTATCTATGTGAAATAGAAATGCAGGCGGAAAGAGGGATTTCCTTGAAAGGATATCCCCCTTTCCTCCTGCACCCCCTATCCCCAAAGGAACTTAAAATAATTTATCCGTGATCTATTCTTGATCTGTCTTATGCCTCGCTGCCCTTCGCTCCGCGTACACTTCAGAGAGACGAAAGCGCACGGCAGCAACAAACGGCTTTGCAAATCGCAAAGCCGTTTGTTGCGCCCGCCGTGCGCAAAGGTCACCCCGTCGATCCGAAGCCGCCCGTGCGGGAGGCAGCGGCGGAGTCGTCGTCCGTAAGATAGTATTTGAGGAATATCCCCTGCGCGAAGCCCTTGCCCGCTTCCACGACGAGATCGCGCGTGCCGTTGTTCGTCATTTTTATCATGATATGCCCTTCGTTTTCCGCACCGAAGTAGTCGGCGTCGATGATGCCCACGGTGTTGTCGAGTGCGAGACGGTACTTGAAGCCCAGCCCCGAGCGCGGGAAGATAGCGAGCACGCGGTCGTTATCCATGCGGCAGCGTATGCCCGTGGGGACTTTGACGGTACCGCCCGCGGGGATCGACAGCTCCGAAGGCGCGAAGAAATCGTAGCCCGCGCTGCCCGACGTGGCGCGGACGGGCAGTTTTATGCCGTCGTAAGCGGATTCGTCGCCGCCGTCCGCGATAAAGCGCTCGCGGCTCACTTTGGTAAAATAATTGCTCATGTCCCTGTCCTCCTTATAATGGCAAGGCGTCCCCGGCAGTGCCGGAGACGCCGAATGTCTCTGTTACGTTATTTGCGTTCCGCCTTACGCATCGTACTTAACGACCTGGCTGAAATCGACCGCTTTGAGCGAAGCGCCGCCGATGAGCCCGCCGTCGATGTCCGGCTGAGCCATGAGCTCTTTGACGTTCTTCGGATTCATGGAGCCGCCGTACTGTATGCGCATACCGTCCGCAACGACGTCGCCGTAAAGCGCGCGCACTTCCGCGCGGATGCCCGCGATGGTCTCTTCCGCCTGCTCCGCGGTCGCGGTCTTGCCCGTACCGATAGCCCATACCGGCTCGTAAGCGATGACCACTCTTGCCGCGTCGTCCGCGGTGATGCCCTCGAACGCGCCCGTGACCTGCGTCTTGATGACGGCGTCCGTCTTATTGCCTTCGCGCTCTTCCAGCGTCTCGCCCACGCAAACGATGGGTTTGAGCCCCTTTTCGAGAGCGGTCTTGAGCCTTGCGTTCACGCTCGCGTCCGTCTCTCCGAAGTACTGACGGCGCTCGCTGTGACCGATGATGACGTACTCGGTGCCCAGCTCGAGCAGCATATCCGCGCTGATCTCGCCCGTGAAAGCGCCTTTCTCCGCCCAAGCGACGTTCTCCGCGCCTACCTTGATGTTGCTGCCCTTGCAGAGCTGCACCGCTACGTCTATATCCGTATACGGCACGCAGATGACGACTTCGGCATTCGCGTCCGCAACGAGCGGCTTGAGAGCGGTGATGAGCTCGGTCGCCTGCGCTCTCGTCATATTCATTTTCCAGTTTCCCGCAATGATGGGTCTTCTCGACATGATGATATCTCCTTGCTTTTGTTTACGGTGCTATTATACACCACTCCGCAGCGTTTTGCAAGTATTTTCGCGGGATACCGCGCCGAAAACGCCGAAGCGGAGGGTCGATCGCGCTATACTAAACGGAAGTCTCGCCTTTGAGGACGTCGCCTATGCGCAATACGGCGAGGGCGTCGCCTTCGCAAACGCGGGTGTCGCCGCGGGGGACGAGGGCGGAGCCCGAACGGCGGATCATCGCCACGAGGGTGCCCGCGGGCAAAGAGAGCTCGCGGATGAGTTTGCCGTTCCATTTGTGCTTGCGGGTTATCTCTTCCTCATACATGCCGAAGTCGTCCTTGCCTTTGAACTCGGGCGCGGCGGCGACGAGCACGTCGCCCTTTTCGATACGCGTGTCGCCCGAAGGCACTATCGCTTCTTTGCCGCGTAGCACGAGCAGGATGAGGAATTCCTTGGGCATGACGTTCTCGCGCAGCGGCTTACCGTACCACGGGTGATCCTCCCCCACTTCTATGCGTATGAAGCCAATATCCGAATCTTCCTCGTAATCGTTGAAGGTGCGCATGACGGAGCCGCTCGTGTCTATCATCTTCGCGCGGCGGGAGACGACGGGCAGCAGCGTGCCCTGCACGAGGACGGAGAGCAGTACGACGCAGAACACGAGGTTGAACAGATCGAAGGGCAGCGCGTCCGCGCCGACCATACCCATAGCCACGATGGCGAACACTATGGAAGCGACGCCGCGCAGTCCCGCCCAGCTCACGACCAACATCTTGTTCGGCTTTACGCGGAAGGGGGCGAGCAGCCCGCTTATGACGAGCGGACGCACCGCAACGGTGAGCACGGCGAATATGAGCAGCGCGGGAAGTATCACTTCGGGCAGCTGCGTGGGGGTGACGAGCAAGCCGAGCAGGAAGAATATCATCATCTGCGCGATGGCGGTAAGGCTGTCGCAGAACTTGGAGAACTCGCGCTTCTGCCCTATGCCCGAATTGCCCGTCATGATACCGCATATATACACGGCGAGGTAGCCGTTGCCGCTTATCGCGGCGACGCCCGAGATCGCCGAGGGCAGCTGAGGCAGCACGAACGCGAGGAGCGCGACCGCGATGAGGAATATCGTGCCGCCCTGCCCCACGCTCATGGGCAGTTTTTTGAGCAGGAATATCGCCGCGAAGCCGAGGGCGACGCCTACGAGCGCGCCGAAGCCTATCTGGCAGACGAGCAGCAGCACCGCCTCTCCCGCGCCGTACCCGGGCACGGAGAGCAGCGAAGCGAACAGCATGGTAAGCATATACGACATCGGGTCGTTGGAGCCCGACTCCATCTCGAGCAGCGACGACGTGTTGTACTTTAAGTTGAGCTTGCGGCTGCGCAGTATGGAGAACACCGAAGCCGCGTCGGTGGACGCGACGACGGAGCCGACGAGCATGCTCTCTATCCAGCCTATGCCCGCGCCGAACACGCCGTTGAGCAACGCGTAAGCCGCCGCTCCCAGCGCCGCCGCGGTGAGCGCCGTACCGCCCATGGACAAAACCGCCGCCTGCCCGAGAACGGGGCGCGCAGCTGTGAAGTTGGTGCCGAACCCGCCGTAAAATATGACGAAGATAAGGCATATCGAGCATACCGTCTCGACGAACGCGTAGTCGTCGAAAACTATGCCGACGGGACCGTCCTCACCGAAAAGCAGCCCGATACATATGAACAGCACGAGCGAGGGTATCTTGAGCTTTTCCGACAGCCGGTGCGCGAACACGCATATAAGTATGACCACACCGACGAGCAGCAGCACGAATATATAGTTCATTGCCCACCTCCGAAAAGAGTCCCCTCTTCATCCCTCGGCTATTATATCACGGACGGCGCGTACAAATCAAGAAAAACGCGTCTTATCATCCGAAAATCTCGCGGCTAAAGCTGCGAATTCGGTTATACGTTACATATGTGTGCAGGAGCTTAAAAAGAAGTGCCGCGCGGAAGCGCGGACCTTATGAAAGCCGTCCCCTGAGGCAGGGGAAGGTGGCGAGCACGAAGCGACAGCGGCTACGAACCGAAAGGGGTTGAAGTTTGTTTTATGAGCGGGCAGTATATAACGGTAAAGCTCGTACATTTATCCTGCCTCAACCCCTATCGCCCCGTGCGGGGCACTTCCCCCTGCCGCAGGGGGCAGCGTTTCGGACTCGCTTAGCGCTCGTGAATAATGAGATTTGTCGCGCGTAGTGCGAACACCTCTTGAGCCTCTCCTGATGGTTAGGAGAGGAAGCTCGCAAAGCGAGCAGGTGAGGTTAAGAAAGTAACATACATATACGAGCAACATATCACACCATGCATATCACAAACTTCCTTAACCCCACCGCCTTGCGTTCGCATTCCGAGGAATGCTCTGCGCAGCGGCACCTCCCCTAACCATCAATGGAGACATTATGGATTCGCATTTGCTCGTGAATTATTTTCCCGCGCGGGAGCGCGGACACCTTATGAAAACCCGCCCCGATACCTTCGTGTTCGCCGCCATAGGCGGCTCGGCCGAGAAAAGAGGGCTGTTTCGGACTCGCTTCGCTCGTAGGTCATTAAAGCGCCGTGCAAGGGTAAAAGCGAAACGGCAGGCTGTGAGGGTTGCCTGCCGTTTCTCGTGGCTGTGTCCTTACCCGACGAGAATAGGATGTCGGTAAAGTAAGGTGTCGATGAAGTTGTCTTTATTGCCGCTCACAAACGGATCGCCGTTACGTTCAGGCGTTCTCGCCCGACGCCTGTTCGGGCGTCTGCCAGGTAACGGTGCCGGTCACGATATCGTTCTGCGCTGCCGCGTTGGTTATGACCGTGAAGGTCGAGGTATCGTTCACCGTTATCTTGCCGTTATTGAACACCCCGTAACCGCTCGGCGGATCGACGTCGAACGTCACTTTCGCGCCGTTCTTTGCGGTTATGGACTGACCGGTGCCGTCGAACCATACGCCGAACGTCCAGGACGCGCAGTTCTCGCTGCTGCCGACGTACAGCTCAGCCCCGTCTACCACGACGTTGGTATTGATCGCCGCCGGGCTGTTATCGCACGACTCGGCATTGAACAGTATCTCGAGTTTCGTGCCGGAACCGGAAACGGTTATCGTACCGTTGCCGCCGTCCACATGAACGCCGTTCACACCGCTTGCCGAGGTACCGCTGCCCTTAGCGTTCTTGCCGAGTACGGTGACTTCAGCGCCGCCGGTCACGGTGATATCGCCGCTCGTCGCGATGTTGGAACACTTCACGGTCACGCCGTTTATCGTCAGCGAGCCGCCGGCTTTTATCGCCGCGTGATCGAGACGTTCCGCCGAAGCGGGAGCGTATGCCGTGGCGATTATCGTGCCGCCGCCGCTTATCGCGATGTTTCCGTCGGAGAATATCCTGCCGTCCGCCATCATAAGGGTAGCACCGCTGCTTACGGTAAGCTCGCTCACTCTGAAGCTGCCCTTGACGGATATATCGCGCGTCACGTTGAGCTTATCGAACGTTAGCGTAAACTCGAGAACGATGGTCTTTACGGACTCGTTTTCCAGCGCCTTATTGAACGCCGTCACCGTATTTACGGTAGCCGTTTCGCCGGATATCACGGGATCGTCTGATACGCTGCCTTCGTTCTGCTCGGGAGCCTTGACATCTTCGGGGCTATGCACCCACCGGACGTATTCGGAGCCCTCCTTCACAAGTCCGGAAGGCATATCGTAACCTTCCACAGCTATAACGTTGAAGCTCGTCTGGTACTCGCCCGGCATCTCGTTCCCGTACACATACACGCTTCCGCCGTTAAGCAAGCCGCCCGCTCCCGGGAGTCTGTCGTTCCTTACGTCGAACGTCACCAAGGCGCCGTTTTCCGCGACGATCTTGTTATCCGAGCCGTTGAACCATACGCCGTATCCCCAGGAAGCGCTGCCTTCCGTGCTGCCGACGTTGAATGTCGCACCGTCGACGAATATCTTGCTGACTTCGAGCGCCGCGGGACTGTTGCCGAACGCGGTGTCGTCGTACAGTACGTTGAATTCCGTACCCTTGCCGCTCACGGTAAGGGAATTTCCGTTGGACTGCACGCCGTTGAACGCTCCGTTGCTCGTGACCGAACGGTCGCCGTACACGGTGACTGCCGCTCCGCCCTTGACGTCTATATTGCCCGTCGTATACATGCCCTTGCAGTCTACGTCCGCGCCGTTTATCGTCAGCTTGCCGTTCGCGTATACCGCGGCATACGTCGCGCGGTCGCCCGAAGAAGGAGACCATGTCGTCGCGACCACCTTGCCTTCGCCGGATACGGTAAGATCTCCGCCCGACGTTATGCGCCCGTCATCCAGAGTAAGCGTCACGTCTTTAGCCACGCTCACTGCGCCCGCGGATATGCTGCCGCCTACGACTATGCTGCGGTCGAATGTCGCCGTACCGTCGAAGGACAGGTCCTCCGTCAGGCGAATATAGTCGATCTCGTTTCTATCGTAAGCAGTTTCAAACTCATCTACGGTGCTTGCTTCCGCCGCGTCGCCGTACACGTCGAAGGAGTAAGAGTACGTTTTATCGCGGAAGG
>DXHS01000055.1 GCA_019113275.1 Candidatus Protoclostridium stercorigallinarum | reverse complement strand
ACTGCGTCTGACCGAAGCGCATGCGAAGCGAGCGATAGCGGTGCGCAAGGAATAACGCTGCCCCCTGCGGCAGGGGGAAGTGCCCCGTATGGGGCGATAGGGGTTGAGGTTGGATAAATGTACGAGCGTGTGAAAGACAGTGCGGATAGCATGATGATGTCGATAGTGGTTGAAGTAGAAGAATGTACGAGCTTGACTGTTATATCATGCTTATCCGCCGTACAGGCTTCAACCCCTTCCGGCTCGCAGCCGCTTACGCTTCGTGCTCGCCACCTTCCCCTGCCTCAGGGGACGGCGATAATAATGTCCGCGCGAGCGCGCGGGATATATAAAATGGGTGGGTGGGAGCGCGTAAGCGCACGGGACTTCTTCCCCGCCTCGCAAGCGCGGCGTATGCTAAAGAAAATTCGATAAATTTTGTTTAGCGGTAAAGCGTCGCGCAAGGATAAAATTTTAAGCGCATTTCTTTTGAAAGAAATGCGCTTAAAAATTTTTCGGAATATAATGTCCTTACTTCTTGGCAGGCTTTCTGCGGCGGAAGCGTACCAGATAGATGACTACGCCCGCGATCAGCACAACGCCTACGATGATGAGCACTACCGCAAGGGTGGTCACCGCACCGGACGAAGGGCTGGTAGCCGTGCTGCCGGAAACGACGATCGTGTACTTCACGTCGTTACGGTTGCCCGCGGCGTCGGTCACCGAGTAGGTGACTTCGTATCTGCCCGCGGTGGACAGCGTGTAAGACGTACCGTTGTTGCCGAGAGCCGCGCTCGTTACCGTGCCTACGGTCTCGCCGCTCGGGTCCTTAAGCTCCTTATTGAAGGTGAAGCCCGTGGTGGACTCGTTGACTTTTATTGCCGAGAAGTCGAAGGTGTCGCCTACTTTGGCGTTCACAGAGGTCACACCGTCACCGAGTTTTACTTCGGAGCTGTTGATGACGCCGAGGTTGACGATCACGTCGGGAGCGATGATGTCGCCCGCGCTGATCGTGTACTCAACGGAATCGTTGCCGTTGGCAAACGTAGCCGAGTAAACCACGGTGTACTTACCGTCTACATCAGGTATGAACGCAGCTTCGTTGCCTACGAGGTTAAGCCCATCGGGAAGATCGGTATCGCCCGCTCTGTAAACGCGAGCTTCTTCGCCGTCCGCATCCGTTACCTTGATATCGATATCGGTAGCCGCGCCGTTGGCGGTGTAGGCGGACATGTTGGGAAGTTTTACCGTAGCGTCGAGTTCGCTGTACACGGGCATGGCACCCTGGAGCTCGAACACCGTGGAAGCCGTATCCGAAGAGTTGACTATCTTCGTAGCCATCTGCTTGGCGCCGTTCAGTCCGTCGAAGGTGTAGTTCTCGCTGCCCGTCGTTACGCCGGCATAGTTACCGGTAACGGCTTCGCCCGCAGCGTTCGTGTACTTATAGTCGATCACGCTGTTCATACCGTTAGCTTTGTCTGCCGAAGCATTGTGCATGAACACGTTATCGGTGAACTCGTAATAACCGGTGGAGTAGACGGTCACCTCGTTGCCCATGACGGCAAGTCTGCCGCCGCTTATGCTGCGGACGATGCCGTAAGTGGAGGCTGCATCCGAACCCGCGAAATCGCTCGGGTCTACGGTGTAGCTGTCGTTGAGTTTATACGTCTGACCTATCTCGAGAGTATCGGGAAGGTTGATGCTTGCGGAAGTCGTGGGCTTGTTACCGCTGTTATCCGTAGAAGCGGCTATATCGGCAAACGCCATCTTCACATAGCTCTTGCCCATCACGTTGAACGCGCGGAGCACGATCATGTAAGTGCCGGTAGTGGAAGGCGT
Organism: Candidatus Protoclostridium stercorigallinarum; assembly: GCA_019113275.1. Classification (GTDB taxonomy): domain Bacteria; phylum Bacillota; class Clostridia; order Christensenellales; family Pumilibacteraceae; genus Protoclostridium; species Protoclostridium stercorigallinarum. The sequence goes on along the minus strand of DXHS01000055.1, from coordinate 10,752 downwards.
GAAGCGGATGTTGTCCACATGGATCATGTAGGTATCATTCGCCGCATAGCTGTAAGTTTCGAAGGAAACGCTGCCGAGAGGAGCTTCGTCTACCGCAACGCCCTCTGCATTGAGCACGCGCTGCACATAGAGCTCAAAGCCCGTGTAGTCGCGGTACTCCTCGCCGCCGTAAGTTATCAGCGCGGAGCCCACGAGAAGCTCTTCGCCCGACGTGCCGTTAAGGTCGAGTGTCGCGCCGCTCGCGCCGCCGAATTCGAGACCGATGGTCTGGCTTTCGAACTTAGTGCCGTCGAGCACGGGGATCGCGTCGGAGACCATCTCTCTCGTGTTGCCGACATCGTCGGTCGCCTTTGCGATGACGTACACGTTAGCCGCGGAAACGGTGAGGGTCACCTCTTCGCCGTCGGCATTCGTGACGGTAAGCTCGTTGCCGTTGCCCTCGTTGACGAGCGTGAGCGTGTTGGAGCCTGCCGCGTAATCGAGCTCGACATAATCGGTGCCTTCGGTACGGTCTGCGATCACCTCATCGAACGTGGGGTCATCGCCGAGACCTTCGGCAGGGTTGATAACGAGATAGTACTTGGCATTAAGACGCGTATCCTGAGAGTCGGTAACGAGAACGTCGTTGATCGTCGTTTCCGTCTCTACGGGCGTGAACGCGAGATAATCGGGAGCGTCGAAGTCGACGGTGGGATCGCCCGCGTCGATCAGGCTGCTCTGAAGGTTGATCGAGAAGGACTGCGATCTGCTGTTGCCCACACTGTCGCGAGCGGTATAAGTGACCGAGTAAGAGCCCGTCTTCGCCGTACCCTCGGAGAAGTCGAAGTTGCCTTCATACTCTTTGGTTTCGGGATCGTACTTGATAAGGGAATACACGTTGTCGCCGACGCCTTCGCCGGTAAGCTTGAAGTCATCCCCTACGGTATACTTACCGGACTCCCAATATCTGAAGAACGCGTATCTTGCGCCGTCATCATAGTTGGAAAGTGCGGAAGTCGTTCTCGACTGATCATACTCGGTAGCGTAAATATTCGTGAAGGAGAGCAGCGTGTTGGAATTCGGATCGTTCATCGTGAAGGAAACGGTGAGATCCGCATCGCCGTCGTTATTATCGATGAGCTCGGGGATCGGGAAAGCGATATTTCTGTTATCCAGCGGCACGGTATCGGTGGTACCGTCGTCCGTCGTCGCCTTACGCTCTACGGAGTTGAGACCCCACTGCGAAGGGATGACGCTCGTCTCGAACTCGTCGTAAACGGGAGCGGTGGTATCAGAGACGTTCACGGTGTAGCTGTGAGCCGCCGTCGCATTGCCCGAAAGGTCTACCGCGCGGTAGGTCACCGTGTAGATGCCGCTTTCCGTGGGATAGAAGCTCATGAAGTTATCGTTATCGAAGGTAACGGCTACTGCTTCGGAAGGGTTCGTCGTAGTTGCGCGCTCGCCGTTCTCAATGGCGTAATCGCCGTCTGCGTCCGCTTTATAGAAGAGCGTTTTGCCCTCGTCGTCCCTTACCGCATAACCGGTATCGGGATCGATGACCGCGGCGCGCACGGGAATGGTGCTGCCGCCGGCGTAAGCGTGCTCGACGGTGATGACCACCTGGACGCGCTTGTCATAGTTATCCGATACCGTGGCTGCGGGAAGAGTTACTTCCGTGCCTACGGATTCCGAAGAAGATATGCCCGAAACGCTGAGCGTGGGAGCCTGATCGTCGGTGAACTTCTGCTGCACCTGCATGGTGTACTCTTCGGATATGACGTTCTTGCCGCCGGCAAGCTGCGCATAATACGTGAAGAAATAAGTGCCGAGAGTATCGGGCTTAACGGTCTTTGCCGAATCCCATGCGGTAGTGCCGATCTCGACAGGACCCGCCTGCTCTGCCGCACCGGGGTCGACTATGCGGCAATATACCTTGCTGCCGTCTTCCTCGCTCACGGGGAACCACTCCTCGTCCTCTTCGTCGTAGTAGTAAAGAGTAGCGTCGGGAAGAACGACGTCGTCGCCGTTCAGCGCTCTGTAAGAAGGGATACCGCTGTTATAGGTATACTCGTTATTCTCGAACGAACCTACGCCTGCGCCGTAACCGTCGACGATGAGTTTGTATTCGACGTCGTTATAGCACTCGACATTATAGTAGTAGCTGCCTACCACGTTCTCGCCGTCCTTATAATCGTAATACACACGGTACACACCGAGCTCGTCCGCTTTGATATCGGTCTGTGCGGAGTATTCGGTCTCCACGCCGCCGGGGGTCACCACTCTGAGGGTGACGTTAGTCGCGGGAGCGGAAACGGTGAAAGTGCCGCCGTATTTAACATGGTCCGTTACGCCGGTATCCACCGCCGTAAGTACGTCGACTGCGGTCTCCGGGGCTGCGGCGTTCGCCGTAGCGGGACCGACATAGGTCATGACCGTAGCAAACGCAAGGGCGAACGCAAGTACGACAGCCGCAATGGCAGCAACGGTCTTTTTCGTGATTCTTGACATCAGATGTCTCCTTCGGTTATTGTTACAATACTCCGTTAATTATATTATAATGCGCGCGGAGTTGTCAAACAAATTTTCGCTTTTATGTGAATTTAATTTATTATTTTACGGGCGTCAAGCCAGCACTCTTATGAGGCTTTCCACCTTATTGGTGTCGTCCAGCTCTTCGATGTCCTCCACCGCGGCTTTGATGTCGCTCTCGTAAGCGGTATGGGTGAGGAACACGATGGCGGCACCGCTGCCCGACGAACGCTGGGAAACGCTCGCGATGCTCACGCTGTGGCGGGCGAACACGCCCGTGACCGCGGCGAGCACGCCGGGAACGTCCTTGACGGACACGGCAAGATAATACTTGCTGCTGAAATCGCCCGTGATGTCTATGCCCTCGGCGACGTTGCCGTCGTTGACGAAGTCGGTATATACGGGGGCGGAGGCTTTGGCGGCGTACACTATGTCGCTGACTATCGCGCTGCCCGTCGGGAGAGCGCCCGCTCCCCTGCCGTAGAACATGAGGTCGTCCACCATATCACCGTGCAGGTACACCGCGTTGAACGAGCCGCCCACGCTCGCGAGAGGATGGGTCGCAGGCACGAACGCGGGATGTACGCGCGCTTCGATGACGTCCCCCTTGCGGTTGCCTATCGCAAGGAGCTTGACGCGGTAGCCGAGCTCGAGACCCGTTTTGATGTCCGCCTTGGATATCTGCGTTATGCCCTCGCGGTATACGGTACGGAAAGGCACGCAGGTATGGAAAGCGAGCGACGAGAGTATGGAGAGCTTATAAGCCGCGTCAAAGCCCTCGACATCCGCCGTCGGGTTGAATTCGGCGTAGCCGAGCTGCTGGGCTTCTTTGAGCGCGTCGTCGTAACTCATGCCCTCTTCGGTCATCTTCGTGAGTATGTAGTTGGTCGTGCCGTTGATGATACCCACGATGGAGGTTATGTGGTTCGCCTGCAAACTCTCCTGAAGGGCGCGGATGATGGGCACGCCGCCCACGCAGGACGCTTCGAAATACAATCCCGCGCCGCCCTTCTTTGCCGCGGCTTCGAGCGACGGCCAGTGCTTGGAGACGAGCTCCTTATTCGCCGTGACCACGCTCTTGCCCGCGAGCAGGACTTTTTCTATAAATGTCTTTGCGGGTTCCACGCCGCCCATCGTTTCGACAACGATGCTTATGTTCTTGTCCGCGGCGATCTCGTCCACGCTCGCCGCCGCCATGCTCTCGGGGATACCGAAAGAGCGGATACGGTCGAGATTTTTATCCAGCACTTTGGTGACGACGAAATCGATGCCCTGCGTGCGCTCCATAAAGGCGCGGTTCTTCGTGAGTATCTCGTACGTGCCGCCGCCGACGGTACCTATGCCCATGATAGCTACGTTTACTGTCTTTTTCTTTGTCATTGCATTCTCCGTATTTTTCCGCGCCGCGGCGATCTTATTTACGCCTGCCCGACGGCTCGGTGTTGAGTTTGTATATGATGTTCAGCCCGCGCAGAGTGAGCGTTCTGTCCATTACGTCTATGACGTCGCTGTTATTGTATATGAGTTCGCTGAGCCCGCCCGTCGCGATCACCTTCGCGTTCGGGTACCCGGTCTCTTCGCGCAGCAGGCGCACCACGCGCTCCGCCATGCCGATGTACCCCTGTATGAGTCCCGACTGCATATTGGTTATCGTGTTCTTGCCGAGCACCGTGGGCGGCAGCACGAGCTCCACCACCGGCAGCTTCGCCGCCGACATGGAAAGAGCCTCCGCCGCGCTTTTAAGCCCGTGACCGATGACTCCGCCGAGGAACTCGCCTTTTTCGCTGATGACGTTGAACGTCGTCGCCGTACCGCAATCGAGAGTTATGCACGGGCCGCCGTAAGTGTAATACGCCGCGACGGAATTGACTATCCTGTCCGCCCCCACTTCGCGAGGGTTGTCGTACTTTATATTGATACCCGTCTTTATGCCCGAGCCCACGACGAGCGGTTTTACGCCGAGGTAGTAATCGCAGGCGTGCTCGAAGGTGTAGTTCATGCCCGGGTTGACGGAGGACATGATCGCGCCCGTGATGTCCTTGGGCGAGGTGCCGTTTTCTTTAAGACGGCTCACGATATCCATGCCGTACTCGTCGCCCGTCCTGCCCTGGACCGTGGAAAGACGCAGAGACTGCACGAGCTTGTCCCCGTCGAATACGCCTATCTTGACGTTGGTATTGCCTATGTCGATAGCAAGCAGCATATTTCAGTCTCTTTCCTCTTTCTTTTCGTTTTCGGGAACGTCGCCCGTTTGCGCCGCGGTCGGCTTTTTCATGCGCGGCTTGCCGTCCGTGCCCAGCCGCAGACCTTTCCTCACCCCGAGGATGACGAAGGGCGAAAGCGCCGTCGTTATGAGCAGCTCGGGCAGGAAATTCACGAGAGTGAGCGTCGCGTACACCTCTGCGAGCGAGCCGAAGCTGTCGGAAAAAGCGAACATCATGGGCAGCGTGAGCGCGGTATTAGCGACGACCGTAAAGAAGCTGCCCACCGAGAGCGCGAAATGCTCCCTCCCCCGCTCGCCGCCCTTGCCGAGCGTGCGCGCCGTGCATGCGATCGCAAAACCTATGAAGATGAGTTCGACGAGCACCGCGATCCACAGCAGCACGAAGAATAATACTTTTTCCGCCCATGCGGAGCATAACACTATATATACCGCAACTCCGCCCGCGCCGAGAGCAGCGATGACGATCGCCGCCGCGCCGTGGATACGGAGTTTCTCCGCCGCCGCGCCGAGAGCTTTTGCGAGAAGCCCAGCGAGCTTATACGCGCCGAAGCCCACGATACCGATGAACAGTCTCGGCAATACGGACACGAGAGGGTTCTGGAAAAGCGGGCTGGGAAATATATACGCGAGCACGAAGCTCGTAAGCCCGAACAATGCTCCCGCAGCTATTGAGTACGGGAATTTATTGTAAAGCATTGCCGACAGCGTGACGCTTATAAGCGCACACACCGCGAGTTTGGCTCCGCCCAAAGCTACGAGCCCCAGAGAATACGCGTTATCGAGCAGCGTGGCGACGACGATGACCGCCGCCATGATGCCCAACGTCGCTACCGTGCGAGTGGTCCTGTTATTCATTTTTCGCTCCTTGTCGAGCCTCTCATCCCGAGAGTGCCCGCAACAGTTATTTTGGTCTGCACCTGCCGGACTTGCGCTCATTAAAAAGCCCATAGCCCGCATACTTTGCTATTTTAGCATTTTTTCGCCCGTTTTGCAAGTGTTTGCAAGGGGCGAAAGAAACTTTCCTTGCGCTGCCGGGAGCTGTGCAAGGAAAGGCGGTGAGCTCAAGGAAGTTTGCGTTATGTACGGGGTAATATGTTGCCATACATATATGTTACTTTTCTTAACCTCTCTTGCGCCCTTACGGGCGCGTTCTCCCCTAACCATTAGGGGAGACTTTATAAAGTTTCCGCGCTCACGCGCGGGACTTTTATTTAAGGAAAAGCGTGGCGCCGCAGCGCCACGCTTTATATGTAGTACCCTTACTTGCAGCAGCAATCGTTCTTGTTGCAGCAGCACGACATGATAAGCCATAAGAATACGAGATCGCAGCAGTCTATCTTCTTCTCGCAACCGCAGCCGCACCCGCATCCGCTTCCCGAACCGCCGCAGCAGCACAGGAGCAGCAGTATGACGAATATGTCGCTGCAGCCGCATCCCTGATTGAACATTCGTGTTTCCCTCCCTTTTGTTTCTCGGATATCCGTTCACGCCTGCTCGCCCTTACCTGCCGCATGCGAACGGCGCCTTGTTCGCAGCGGCAGCGGGGGCTTTCTTCTCGGGTGCACCTTCGATCTTTTCTTTCGCTTGGGCGGATATCCTACTTCATATTACTCGCCCGCCGAGGAAAATGTTACTCGGTGCATGTCGGATCCGCACGCCGCGTATAAACGAAATATTCCGATAAGAGAAAAACGCACGCAGCCGAACGAGCTAATCGTCCTTCATCCATTTATCGCGAGCGGTTATCTTGCGGATGACCTTGCACGGGACTCCCGCCGCGATCACGCCCGCGGGGATATCGTGCGTCACCACGCTCCCCGCTCCGATGATACTGCCTTCGCCTATGCTCACGCCCTGCAATATCTTTACGTCTGCCGCTATCCAGACGCGGTCGCCTATATGCACCGGTTTGGACACGACGACGTTTGCGACGCGTTCTTCGGGGTCGAAAGCGTGATTCGTCGTATATATACCGACGCGGGGACCGAACATCACGTTATCGCCTATCGTAACTTCGCCCATATCGAAAACGATACAGCCGAAATTTATGAACACATCGTCTCCTATCGTAATGTTATTGCCCATCTCGCAGATAAAATCCGGCTCTATGAATACGTTTTTACCTACGCGGCGGAACAGCTGCCGTTTGATCTCTTCGCGGGCTTCGATATCTTCTTCCGTCGTTTTGTTGTACGCGCGGAACAGCCGCTTCGCCACGAGCCGCCTCGCCTCCAACTCGGGAGCGCGGTCGTTTTGCGGAAGCCCCGCAAGCATCTTTTCCCATTCGGTCATAGTTATTTCCCCGCACGGATATTCTTTACGGTCCTGCGCTCTATGGTAAGGTCTTCGAATATCCGTATACCGCCTTCGCCCTGCGGCGACTGCGCCGACAGACCGATCATTACCTTATCTCCGACGGGAAGATGGAAATAACGCGTCATATAAAAGTGTTCGCCGTCCGTCGAATAATGGAACGCGAACGCATTCCCCATGCGCACCGCTTGCAGCCATACGGTGTTGCCTTCGATATTACAGCCGTTGGCGTCGTCCGATTCGCCGTTCGTGACCACGCTCACGACCGCGTGCGTACCGAAGTCCGTCTTTTCAAAGCAGTGTTTCGCCCAGCACGCCATGTCTTTCATGATCATAACGACCGCGGCGTCGTATGTGGAAACAAAGTCGTGCGATACCCGCACTTTCAATACGAAATCGCCTTCTATTTCGGTATGATAGTACGGCGCGTTGCAAAGCGACTCGGGCGTGATACCCTCATCGCCCGCGCTTGCGCTGCTGTAAAAGAAGTCGGTATGCGGCGGCGCATAGATCTCGATCCTGCCGTTGCTTTCGTTGAGCCTGCTTTCGTTCAACCATTTGAATCTCATTTGTATCCCTCCTTGATCCGTATCGGTCATATAATGTAATCATATCACATTTTTTATCCGATTTAATTGCATTTTATCGCAAATATATGGTATTATATCGCATATATGGACGCACTTTTCAGGACGCGGAAAGACGAACGCTTTTTAGAGCGGGCAAAGCACGGCGAAGCGGATTTTCCTTTCCGCTTTTACAGGGAAAACGTGTGGGAATTCGATTTCCACCGTATCGATTGGCACTGGCACCCGGAGACGGAGATCGTCTATGCAGAAAAAGGAAATATAATATGCTGTGTCGGCACGGAAAAATTCGTATTGCCGCAGGGCTGCGGCATGGTCGTAAACAGCGGAGTTCTCCACCGCTATGAGGCGACGGAAAACGTTTCTTTCCCGAACATAGTGTTCTCTCCCGAACTGCTCGGCGCGAAAGACGGCAGGATCTATCGGGAATACATAAAGCCCGTTGCGGAAAACAGCGTGCCGTATATCGTGCTCAGTCGATCCGTAGACTGGCAAAGCGAGATATTGGATCTCCTGCTGCACATTTTCGATTTACAGGGGTCGGAGAGCTGCTGCGAGATACAAACGGTCGCTTCCCTCCTGATGATATGGCGGCAATTATTCCTGCATACGGCGCCCGATCATACCAACGGGCCGAACGACAAAGGACGGAGCGCGCGGCTGCAGGTAATGATGCAGTTCATCCACGCAAATTTCGATAAGCAGATCGGCTTAAAGGATATCGCGGCGTCCGTTCACATCAGCGAGAGCAGCGCATTACAGCTTTTTCGGCAGGGCATCCGCCTCTCGCCCGTAGCGTATCTTATCCGATACCGTCTGAAGCGCGCCGCGGATCTTCTTACCGGAACGAACAAGACCGCCACGGATATCGCTTACGAGACGGGGTTTTCGGACGCAGATATTTTTGCCGCACGTTCCGCAGATATTACGGCAGGACCGCGTTGCAATACAGAAAAGACCGATCGCCCGATATGGCGGCCGACGAATAAAGCAGACGATCCTTACCTCGGAACGCGGAAAGCGGCGACGGACGCTTTTGCTCGAAATGCCAGCACAAAGGCGGACGGAGCCCGAGCAAGTTGCGTTTATTTGCTTCCCCGCCCGCCGCTCGCTTGACATGAGCGCGCGTTTCTGCTATCATATTACGCGATAAAAGCCAAGGAGATATCATAAATAATGAAAGCTACGATGGATAAGCTCGTAAATCTCTGCAAAGGCCGCGGGATCATATACCCGGGCAGCGAGATATACGGCGGTATGGGCAACACCTGGGATTACGGTCCCGTGGGCGTGGAGATCAAGAACAACATCAAGCGCGCATGGTGGAAGAGATTCGTTCAGGAGAGCGAAAATTCCTACGGCGTAGACGCAGCCATACTCATGAACAGCCGCGTCTGGGAAGCAAGCGGACACACGACGAGCTTCTCCGACCCCAAGATGGACTGCAAGTTCTGCAAGACGCGTCACCGCGCGGACAACCTCATCGAAGCGCATTCCAAGGGCAAAGTCAATCCCGATACGATGACCAACGAGGAGATGGAAGCGTACATACGCGAACATCACGTCACCTGCCCCAAGTGCGGCAAGAGCGACTTTACTCCCATACGCACGTTCAACCTCATGTTCGAAACGAGCCGCGGCGTCACCGAAGAAGGACAGAACACCATATATCTCCGCCCCGAAACGGCTCAGGGCGAGTTCGTGAACTTCCTCAACGTGCAGCGCACGACGCGCGCAAAAGTGCCCTTCGGTATCGGGCAGATAGGCAAGGCGTTCCGCAACGAGATCACCCCGGGCAACTTCATCTTCCGCACCATAGAGTTCGAGCAGATGGAACATCAGTGGTTCTGCAAGAAAGGCACTGACGGCGAGTGGTACGACTACTTCAAGAAAGCGGCGTGGGACTTCCTCGTAGACCTCGGCTTCGATCCCGAGCACCTGCGTTACAAAGATCACGACAAACTCGCGCACTACGCCAAAGCCGCCTGCGACATACAGTATCTCTTCCCCATCGGCTGGAGCGAGCTCAACGGCATACACAACCGCACGGATTACGACCTCTCCCGCCATGCCGAATTCTCGGGCAAGAACATGGAATACACCGATCCCGTCACCGGCGAGAAATACGTCCCTTACGTCATCGAGTACTCCATCGGCGCAGACCGCCTCATGCTCGCGGCGCTCACCGAAGCGTACGACGAAGAAACGCTGGATAACGGCGAAACGCGCGTAGTCATGCACTTCAACCCCGCGATCGCCGCTTACAAAGCCGCGGTGCTGCCTTTACAGAAGAACCTCTCCGAAGGGGCGCGCGCGCTTTACAAAAAGCTCTCCAAGTCCTTCATGTGCACCTACGACGAGGCCGGCTCCATCGGCAAGCGTTACCGCCGCCAGGACGAGATAGGCACTCCCTTCTGCGTGACCGTGGATTTCGATACCGAAAAGGACAACACCGTCACCGTCCGCGACCGCGACAGCATGGAGCAGATACGTATCTCTGCCGACAAGCTCGAAGAATATATCGCGGAGAAGATAAAATTCTGACAAAGAACGTAAATCGCGATATTGCGTAATACCCGACCCCGCGCCCGACAAGGGCGCGGGGTCTTGACGTACTGCAAGAATAATTTGCTTAAATATAAGCAAATATATTGATTTTTATCTACAAATATGCTAATATATAAGCACTATGGAAAGACCCGTATTCGACATAAGTACATTTGTGGACGTACTCACTCCGGAGATGGCGACGGCAAAGCTCACGGAAAGATTCGTAAAACGCCGCAAAGAGAAAGGACTGTCGCGGCGCAGGATAGCGGACATTTCGGGCGTGAGCTACGCTTCCGTCAGGCGGTTCGAAGAAACGGGAGAGATATCGCTGCATTCTCTTTTGAAACTCGCGCAGGCGCTCGGTTGCGTCGGAGATTTCGACGAGTTGTTCTCTCACCCGATACTCACCGACTTAAATGATCTTAAAGTATGACTACGATACCCGGTGCCAACCCCAATAGAACACTGCAAATGAGCGCGCTTTTCGGCTGTTTCCCCTCATCTCACGCTTGCCGTAGGAGCCACTACGGCTGCGCGCAAGCCATGCCGGGAAACGGCTCGAAAATCGCA
>DXHS01000054.1 GCA_019113275.1 Candidatus Protoclostridium stercorigallinarum | reverse complement strand
TGCAGGAATTGCGGTTCGTTATTTATTATGTTTTATGTTTAAGTTTCTCGGAAAAGATGGGGGTAAGCAGGCGGAAAACCTCTCTTTGTCCGAAGAGGGTTTACGCCCGCTCTTCTCAAACCTCACTTTCTGATAAAGCATACGCCGGCGGCGCCGGGGCCCACATGTGCGCCGATAACGGGGCAGAGGTTCGCCGCGGCGGCTACGTTTGCATCCGCGTCGGACGGCGATATGCTCTTTGCGAGACGGCGGCAAAGCTCGTCGTCGGCGGAGTAGAGGTATACGGGCGGGTAATCGGGGTCGAGCTCGACGGCTTCCACGCGCTTCACGACGTTTTTGACGGCGAGCGCCGAGCCTATGGCTTTTCCGCACAGCTCGACTTTTCCTTCACTCGAAACGGTGACTATGGGCTTGATACGGAATATCTTACCGAGCGCAGCCGCGCTCTTCTTGAGCCTGCCGCCGCGCACGAGATAGTCGAGCGTGTCCACTACGGCGTACAGCTCCATGCGCGAACGCAGGTCGGCGAGCAGCTCCATGAGCTCCGCTGCGCTCTTGTCGCGGTTTTTGTAAGCTGCGGTCACGAGGATCTTCTCCATCACAGTAGCGCCCAGCGAATCGAATATGTATACGTTATCCGCGTTCAGGTTCTCTTTCGCCAGCTTCGCGCTGTTCACCGTGCCCGAAAGCGCGGAGGACAGCAGCACGACGATCATCTCGTCGCCCGGCGCGAGCGAGGAGAAAAGCTCCTCGAACTCGGATACGTTTATCTGCGAAGTGTGCGGATGGTCGGGATCGCTCACGAGTTTTTCGTAGAACGCGTCCACCGTCAGGTCTTTGCCGTCGAGATAAGTCTTTTCGCCGAAAATAACGGGAAAGGGAAGTACCTCTATCCCCATTTCTTCGGCTTCCTTCGCCGTGAGATTGGCTGCGGAATCGGTTACGATCTTAAGCATTGTCTTTGCCTTCCTTTTCTTTTTCCATATTTATCTGTTCGATATATCGTCTGAATATCTTTTCCACATATGCGAGCTCTTCTGCCGTGAGCCGCTTTTCCAGCAGCTTGGTTATGTACGCGCCGTAGCTGTCCTCTTTGTGGTAGTACCGCGTGAATTTTTCGGTCACCGACAGCCGATAGCTGCGCTTGTCCTCCGTGCGCGTCTTTACAAGGTATCCCTTGTCTATGAGCGATCGCACCTTGTACGCGGCATTGGGCGAGGATATATTGAGATATTCGGCAAATTCGGTCACCGTGGGGCTGCCCAGCAGATAAACGACCTCCGCCGCGAAATACTCCGTCGCGGACAGCGATCCCGTTTTTTCTCCTATTATGCCGAATATATGCTTATACAGCTTCAAACGGAACTCGTTGTATATCACTTCGAAGTCCCTTTCTATGTTGCTCCCGAGCTCCTCTTTTTCCATATCCCTGCTCCTCGGCTGTCCGCCTTTTCATACGCGTGCATTAAAAATTTTTATCTAAATTTTTTTAACAATATGGATTGTACACCACTAAACGCGAAATGTCAATCGCTTTTACCCGAAATGTGATAAAAATTTTCACAAAACATTTTATCGGTTTGCGGCTTGCATGATAACATATTTATCGGCGTGAGTTTCTTAGAAAGAGGCGCGAGGAGGTCTCTTTTCAAAGAGGTTGTTTGTCGGTCGCGTATGTTCTCGCGTCCTGTTTTATCGGCGTAAGTTTCTCGGGAGGGGAGCGCGATGGAGCCCATTTCTTCAAAGGGGAGTTTATCCGCCCGTCAGTCAAAGTATGATTCGACAGCGCTACTCCTTTCCTGGATATATTTCGTTTGCGCGGACGTCAAAGGTCGGTATGGATACGGATCCGTATATGCCGTGCATGCTCTCATACCATGTTTTATCGGCGTAAGTTTCTCGGGAGGGGAGCGCGAGGGGGACACCTCTTTCCAAAGAGGGGTCCCCCTCGCAAAAACTCACCCGCCTCCCGAAAAAGCTAAACGAAAAACGGTACCGCTCGCGGGGAGCGGCACCGTTTTTGTACCGTAGTGTTTACTGTTTATTGGCCTGAGCTTCCTTGCTCTCTTCCGCCTTGATCTTGTAAGATTCGAGGCGTGCGGCTGCGTCTTTCTCCGCCTTGGCGAAGAGCACGCCCGCGACTTCGGGCTTAGCCGCCTTGAGGGACTTGTATCTCGTCTCGCCCATGAGGAAGTCCTGATAGGACGCCGTGGGATCCTTGGAGTCGAGGGTGAAGCCGGTGTTGGGGTTGTAGCGATAGAGCTGCCAGTAGCCCGCTTCGACTGCCTTCTTCTGTTCCATCTGACCCATATCCATGCGGATACCGTGGTTGATGCAGGTGGAGTAGCAGATGACGAGGGAAGGTCCGTCGTACTTCTCGGCTTCGGTGAGCGCCTTGAGCAGCTGAGGCTGGCTCGCGCCCATCGCGCACTGAGCGACGTACACATAGCCGTAGCTCATAGCCATCATGCCGAGGTCCTTCTTTTTGGTGCGCTTGCCGGCTGCTGCGAACTTGGCGACGGAACCGGTAGGGGACGCCTTGGAGGCCTGACCGCCGGTGTTGGAATACACCTCGGTGTCGAGCACAAGCACGTTGACGTCTTCGTCCTGAGCGAGCACATGGTCGAGACCGCCGTAACCGATATCGTAAGCCCAGCCGTCACCGCCGATGATCCAGAAGGACTTCTTGACGATGCAGTCGCTGTCGGCATATATCGTTTCGAGCACGCTCTTGAGCTCGCCGGAAGCGGCTTTGATCGCCTCGGGCAGAGCGGCTTTGATCTCATCCGCGCACTTGCGGGTGACGTCCACGCTCTTCATGTTCGCGCCCCACTCCTCGAAGGAAGCTTTGAGCGCATCGGAGCAGCCGAGCTCGATCGCCTTGTGCATGTCCGCGGCGAGCTTCTCGCGGCGAGCCTTGTAAGCGAGGAACATACCGTAACCGAACTGAGCGTTATCTTCGAACAGGGAGTTAGCCCATGCGGGACCTTCGCCCTTGTCGTTCTTGGTGTAGGGGCAGACGGGAGCGCTGCCGCCGTAGATGGATGAGCAGCCCGTCGCGTTGGCGATGATCATGCGGTCGCCGAACAGCTGGGTGACGAGCTTGACGTAAGGCGTCTCGCCGCAGCCCGCGCACGCGCCCGAGAACTCGAACAGCGGCTTGCTGAACTGGCTGTTCTTGGGATTGGTCGGAGCGACGTTCTTGACGGGCACCGTCTGCGAGTATTCCCAGTTCGCCTTTTCCGCTTTGGTGGCGACTTCGATGTCCGTCATCTTCAGCGCCTTGCCGGGAGCGGGGCAGACGTTCGCGCAGGACGAGCAGCCCGTGCAGTCGAGCGGGGAGACCTGCATCCTGAACTTCATGCCCGCGAAACCGTTAGCCGGCTTGGAAGCGAAGCTCTTGGGAGCCTTGGCAGCCTCTTCCTCCGTCATGAGCACGGGGCGGATAGCCGCGTGAGGGCAGACGTAGGAGCACTGGTTGCACTGTATGCACTTGGTGATGTCCCATACGGGGACTACGGGAGCGGCGCCGCGCTTCTCGTATTTGGTCGTGCCCGTGGGAACGGAACCGTCCGCGCTCACCTTGGAAACGGGCAGCTTGTTGCCCTCCTGAGCGTTGCAGACGCTGATGAATTCGGTGTAATACTTGTCCGCTTTGGCGTCGGCGGGGATGTCCGCTTTCGCGCCCACTTTGGTCGTAGCCCACCACTCGGGGATCTCCACTTCGCGGAGCTCGCTGACAGCCATGTCGATGGCGTCGCAGTTGGCTTTGACGACCTCGGGACCCTTCTTGCCGTATGTCTTTTCGACGGCGGCTTTCATATACACTTCCGCCTGCTCGTAGGGGATGATGTTCGCGATCTTGAAGAATGCCGCCTGGAGCACCATGTTCTGGCTCTTGGGGCTGCCCGCTTTCTGAGCGGTCGCGAGAGCGTCGATGGCGTACATCCTGATATGCTTCTTCGCGAGCATGCGCTTCATGGAAACTGGGAGCTCTTTTTCCAGCTCGGCGTCCGTCCACTTGCAGTTGAGCAGGAAGGTGCCGCCCTCTTTGAGCGAGGAGAGCATGTCGTACATCGTCACATACGCGGGTTTGTGGCAAGCCACGAAGTCCGCCTCGTCGATGAGGTACTCGGAATGTATGGGCGTGTCGCCGAAACGCAGGTGAGAGAGCGTGAAACCGCCCGACTTCTAGGAGTCATACTCGAAGTAGCCCTGCGCGTATTTGTCGGTGTGGTCGCCGATGATCTTGATGCTGTTCTTGTTCGCGCCTACCGTGCCGTCGCCGCCGAAGCCGTAGAACTTGCAGCGTACCGTGCCGGCGGGGGAAGCGTTGACGAACTCGGGATAGGGGATGGACGTCTTGGTCACGTCGTCGTCTATGCCTATCGTGAAGTGGTTCTTGGGATTGGACTTCTTGAGTTCCTTGTAGATCGCGTTGATCATCGAAGGGGTGAACTCTTTGCTGCCCATGCCGTAGCGGCCGCCGACGACTTTAACGCCGCGTACCTTCTCTTCGGCAAGCGCCGCGCAAACGTCGAGGTAAAGCGGCTCGCCGAGAGCGCCCGGCTCCTTCGTGCGGTCGAGAACGGCTATCTTCTTGCAGCTCTCGGGGATCGCCTTGACGAAATCGGATACCGCGAACGGACGGAACAGGCGGACTTTGATCATACCCACTTTCTCGCCTTTTGCCGCGAGGTAATCGATGGTCTCCTGTACAGACTCCGCGCCGCTGCCCATGAGCACGATCACGCGGTCCGCATCGGGAGCGCCGTAGTACTGGTAAAGCTCGTACTTGCGGCCGGTGAGCTTGCTCACCGCTTCCATCTTTTCTTTGACTATCTCGGGAACGGCGTCGTAATATTTATTCACAGCCTCGCGCGTCTGGAAGTAGATATCCGGGTTCTGCGCGGTGCCCTTCTGGATGGGGTGCTCGGGGTTGAGAGCGCGGCTCTTGAAGTCGCGGATCTCGTCCACGTTCACGAGCGCCTTCATCTCGTCGTAATCTATAACGTCTATCTTGCTCACTTCGTGGCTGGTACGGAAACCGTCGAAGAAGTGAAGGAAGGGGACTTTGCTCTTGAGCGTGGAAAGGTGAGCGACGAGCGCGAGATCCATGACTTCCTGAACGCTGCCCGAGCAAAGCATCGCAAAGCCCGTCTGGCGGCAAGCCATGACGTCCGCATGGTCGCCGAATATATTGAGCGACGAAGCCGCAAGCGCACGCGCCGAAACGTGGAACACGCAGGGGAGCAGTTCGCCCGCGATCTTGTACATGTTGGGGATCATCAGGAGCAGACCCTGGGAGGCGGTATACGTAGTGGTAAGAGCGCCTGCGGAGAGCGATCCGTGAACGGCGCCCGCAGCGCCGCCTTCGGACTCCATTTCCGCTATGCGGAGAGGCTGTCCGAACATGTTGAGCCTACCCTTCGCAGACCACTCATCCGCGACCTCCGCCATAGGCGACGAGGGCGTGATGGGATAAATGGCAGCTACTTCGGAAAACGCATACGCTACGTGAGACGCCGCAGTATTTCCGTCGATAGTCATTTTTTTCATCTGGAATTATTCCTCCGTTATAATAGTTGGTATGAATGCCGCTTGCCGTCCCGCTCTCCCGAAAAACGGCAGAACAAAAACGACTCCCGGTCGGCGATATGTTCACCGACAATTATTATAACACCCCGCCCCTTTTATGTCAACCGATTTTTCCTTGCGCATGCGAAGCATGCGCTTCGGTCAGGCGCGAAAAGCGCGGCTTTTCGCGTGTGAAATGACGAAAAATATTTCGAACGGCTTTCAAAAAAATCCGTCCGAAAATTTTTCGGAATAATGATATGTAACAAGATGTAACGTTACGTGTAACATGCGGTCGTGTTTTTGCGATACGATCCGTGATTTTGTGACAGCGCATAATGTCGCACTATCGGATATGTCGGTTATGTCGGTATCGTTTTTCTGTTTTTTCGGTTTAAGTTTCTCGGTCGGAAGGGGGTGCCGGGTGAAACCGCCCCTCTTTTCAAAGAGAGGCGGTTTCCCGCGGCGAAGATCTTACACGCTCCGGATGATGTTGCGGGTGATGAACATGGCGGGGACGCAGGCTGCGGCGCAGAAGAGCGGCGGGATAACGAGAAGCGCGGGGTGAGACGGCAGGTAATTGCCGAACGCCGTCATGAGCGCCACGCAGAGTATGAGCAGCACGAGCGCGATAATGCCGAGCACCAGCCGCCCGCGCTCCACGCCCAGCTTGTACGACAGCGGTATCGTCAGCGCGGCGGCGAGAAAAGCGACGGCGAGAGTGACCGAAAAGCCCGCAAGATCGACTTCGGCGGGGAACGTGAGGAAGTACGCCGGGAACCACAGTATCACGGGCGGCGCGGCGAAGCACAGCGCGAGCAGGAACTTCTCCGCCGCAACGGCGAGCGGCGAAAGCCCGCAGGCGAGCGCGTACTCCGTCCAGTTATCCTTGCGGTCGCAAAGTATCGTCGCCGACGCAGCGGAAAGCGGCAGCAGCAGCGCGAGCCCCGTCACGAACGCCGTGTTCTTCATCAGGACAGCCATCAGCACGAACGCCGCGCAGTAGACCGCATACCAGAGAACGTATCTCTTGAGTGTGTACATATCTTTAAGAAACAGACCCTTCATCCTTCTCTCCTTTGATGAAAAACAGCAGCAGTTCGTCCAGAGTGGGGTACTCGCATTCCGTGCCTTCGGGCAGGGAAGAGCGGAGCACGAGCAAGTCCTCTCCGTATAACCGCCTGAGCACGCGCACGGGCTTGAACCCGTCTCCGTGCACCACCGCATAACGCGTCATCAGCTCGTCTTTATCCGCTTCGAGTACTACGCCGCCTTCGTGCATGAGTACTATGCGGTCGCATATCCGCTCGAGATCGCCGCTCAGGTGCGAACTCATGAGCACGGTATGAGACTCGTTTTGCATGTGCTCGTATATCATGTCGAGCACCTCGCCGCGCACGCCTATGTCCAGCCCGCTCGTCGGTTCGTCGAGGAGAAGAGTTTCCGCTCCGTGCGACAGCGCTGCTGTCAGCGCAGCCAGCGCCTTCATGCCCGTGGAAAATTCGCTCATCGGCTTGTCGAGGGGCAGGCGGAACTTTTCCGCCGTGTGCGCGAACCCGATCTCGTCCCACTCGCCGAATATACGCGAGAGCACATTGCCGAACGCCGCGAGCGTCAGGCTTTCGGGGAGCGAACGCTCGCCGCCCACATAACCGATCTTCTGCCGCTCGGCTTTGCTCATGCTCCGCACGCTTTTGCCGTTTATCTCCGCCTCTCCGCGATAGGGGAGTATCCCCGCGAGAGCGCGTATCACCGTGCTCTTGCCCGCGCCGTTCTCTCCGACGATGCCCGTCACCGTGCCGCGCGGCGCCGTAAAACTCACGCCGCTTCCGAGCGCGCCGAAACTCACCGTCATATCCTTTACGCTTATACCGTCTTTCATTTTTCTCCTCCCGGATACGCGCCCCGCGCAAGGCGCACGAACTCTTCTTCGTTCAGCCCGCTCAGTGCGGCTTTCTCCGCCGCCGCGACGAGCAGTTCTTCCGCCTCCCGCAGCCGCTCTTCCTTTTTGAGTTCGTCGCTCATCTCAGCAACGAAACTCCCGCGCCCCACCGCCGTTACGATGTACCCGTCCCGCTCGAGATCGCGGTACGCCCGCGCGGTGGTTATCATGCTTATCTTGAGATCTCTCGCCAGCCCGCGCACGGTGGGCAGAGCGTCGCCCCCTTTGAGTTCGCCGGACATTATCTTGCGCCGCAGACTCTCGTATATCTGCCTGTGCAGCGGTACGCCCGACTTGTTGCTCACATATATCTCCACGTTTTCCTCCCGAGCTTGTATATATTGTATATAATCATTATATACGATTTTTCGGAAAAGTCAAGCGTTCACGCTTAAAAACGTATGGCGCGCACGCGCGGAAACGGACGAGGGGAGTTTTCCCGTTTACGTCATGTCGCGTAAAAACCCCGTTAAAATTCTTGATTTTTACATTTTAATGGAGTATAATAAACAAGGTACGTGAAAATACACACAGAAATTTAACGGAGGACCACTGAAATGGCAACCAAAAACGTAAAAGTAGCTATCAACGGCTTCGGACGTATCGGCAGACTTGCGTTCCGTCAGATGTTCGGCGCCGAAGGTTTCGAGATCGTCGCTATCAACGACCTGACCTCGCCCAAGATGCTTGCGCACCTTCTCAAGTACGATTCCTCGCAGGGCAACTATGCGGGCATCAACGGCTGCAAGCACACCGTGACCCACAAGGATCCCGTTATGGCAGAGGACGGCAAGACCGTCGTTACGCCCGGCTCCATCACGGTAGACGGCAAGGAGATCACGATCTACGCTATCCCCAACGCGGCTAACGCTCCCTGGAAGGAACTCGGCATAGACGTCGTTCTCGAGTGCTCCGGCTTCTATACCAGCAAGGCAAAGGCACAGGCGCACATCGATGCGGGCGCAAAGCACGTCATCATCTCCGCTCCCGCGGGCAACGACCTCAAGACCATCGTATACAACACCAACCACAAGACCCTCACGAAGGACGACGCCATCATCTCCGCCGCTTCCTGCACGACCAACTGCCTTGCTCCCATGGCTGACGCGCTCAACAAGTTCGCGCCCATCCAGAGCGGTATCATGTGCACGATCCACGCTTACACCGGCGACCAGATGATCCTCGACGGTCCCCAGAGAAAGGGCGACCTTCGCCGCAGCCGTGCGGGCGCTTGCAACATCGTTCCCAACTCCACGGGCGCAGCCAAGGCTATCGGCCTTGTCATCCCCGAGCTGAACGGCAAGCTCATCGGCGCAGCTCAGCGCGTTCCCACCCCCACGGGTTCTACGACCATCCTTACCGCTGTAGTCAAGGGCAAGGACATCACGAAGGAAGGCATCAACGCCGCGATGAAGGCTGCCGCCAACGAGTCCTTCGGTTACAACGAGGACGAGATCGTTTCCTCCGATATCATCGGTATGACCTTCGGCTCGCTCTTCGACGCCACGCAGACCAGCGTTCTCAAGATCACCGACGACCTCTACGAGGTACAGGTCGTTTCCTGGTACGACAACGAGAACTCCTACACCAGCCAGATGGTCCGCACCATCAAGTACTTCGGCGAGCTCATCTCCAAGTAATCGGCGGTGTACCGTATCATGTAAAAAAGCGGAACTCTTCGGAGCTCCGCTTTTTGCGTTTTTTACGGGGCGTACCCGAGGTCGTGATCGGGTACCCGGTGCCAACCCCAATAGAACACATTTATCGGGCAATATCACGGGTGATGCACGCGAAACGTCGCTCATCGTACCACAGAGGGTACGATGTCGTTCCGTTTCGCGCGCCTGACCTCGCGATCTTGCGCCGATAAATGCTCGCTGCAAGGAGATGCGATTTTTAAGCCGTTTCCCGGCAGTGCCCTC
>DXHS01000053.1 GCA_019113275.1 Candidatus Protoclostridium stercorigallinarum | reverse complement strand
GGCGAGCTTACCGGCAACGCTGCCGTGACCGTAGAGGAAGGCGGTAAGATAACGGGCGCGCCTACGGCGAGCAAGGATAACGCGACCTTCAACGGCTGGTACGACGAAGCTACGGGCGGCAATAAGATCGACCTCGAAACGTACACCGTTACGGGAAACGTGGTCTTGTATGCTCACTGGTCGGTAGAGAACGTATACGAAGCCGAAGACGCTGTTCTGTATAGCTCAAAGGGCAATTTGCAGATAAAGGATAACGGCGATAACGGCGAAACTTATGTGGACGGAGTCAACACGAATAAAGGCGCGAAGATAGAGTTTATCGTGTATGCCGATGCGGATTCCACCGCTTCGCTCGTGGCTTATTTCTCTCAGCGCGTCTCCGATTTCCCGGTTTCCAACATGCAGATATTAGTGAACGGCGAGCCGTTCGAGACAGACGGAGTTGTTCCGGGAACGGGCAACGGCGACAAGTGGAGAGCTTTCGTGCCGGTCGAGCTTGGCGAAATAGATCTTAACGAAGGCAGAAATACCGTTTCGTTCGCGGTCATATCGGAAGAGGATTACGGCGGAGCAAACTTCGATAAGATAGTTTTGATCGCAGAAGAACAACTGCCCGAAACGAACGCTCTCGTTCTCGAAGCGGAAAACGGCGTTTACCGTCCCACACAGAAGATAGAGCCGGGTAACGGCGGCACCGGTCAGTATCTCGGTATCAATCAGAAAGAAGGCACGACGATAGACTTTGCCGTCGATGCGGATGAAGCGTGCACGCAGGAACTCTATGTCAGACTTTCTCTTCGTGCGATAGTCACCGATAACGTACAAAGCGATATCCTTATAAAGAACGTCTATAAGATCACCGTCAACGGTATCGAATTCGATACGGGTAACGCCGTAGTAGGTAAACCGGTATCGGGAAATAATAATTGGGGCGTTTACAGCGACGTTTATCTCGGTGAGATATCTTTCGAGCAGGGTGTGAACACGATCACGTTCGCCGTCATCACAAAAGAGGATATCGGCTCCAATATCGATTATCTCAAACTCGTAGGTAAGAACGAAGTGACGGAGACAGATCTCAACACCGAATTCGTGTTGGACGAGCAGAAATTCGAAGCGGAGTTCGCACAGGCGGTAAAAGCGGACGGCAGCGTAGTCGGGCTCGATAAAGACGTGTGCACCGCTCAGGACGGAGTTAAGTCCATGATGATCGGCACCAATAAGAATCTCGGTCAGACCATCACGTTCACGGTGAAAGCAAACGAGACCAAAACCGTAGATCTGTATGCGGCTATAACCGTGCGTTTGTATGAGGATAATGCTTTCGGAGATATTTATAAGCTCACGGTCAACGGAGAGGAACAGGCCGTATCGGGCAATATACCTTCGCGAGGCGACGGAAAGGATTATTGGAGAGAGTCCGAAGAAGTCAAGCTCTGCACGCTCGATCTCGAAGAGGGTACCGTATACACGATAACCTTCGAGGTCATCTCGGGTGAGGAAGGCGGCGGCAACTTCGACTATATCAAGCTCGCGACCGTCGATCCTTCCGTGGCGGCATGATCGGCGCGGACAGCATTCGGCATTAGCCGGGCAAACGTAAAAAGCGGCTCTGCGATAAGCGGAGCCGCTTCTTTGCCGCCCGCGGGCAGAGCCTTGCAAAAATGCGACGACACGGTGTGATTTGCATTGACTGTTCCGCCGCTTTTTGATATAATATCGGCATGAACGTGTTTGCGATAAGCGATCTTCATTTGTCCATAAATAACCCGAAGCCCATGGATATCTTCGGACCCGTGTGGGACGGCTATCTGGAAACGATAGAGCGCGACTGGGCGGCTAAGGTGACGGACGAGGATATCGTTCTGCTTCCCGGGGATCTTTCCTGGGCGATGAAGATAGACGAAGCTAAGGCGGATATCGATTACATAGGCGCTTTCCCGGGCAGAAAAGTCATCATACGCGGCAATCACGACTATTGGTGGAAATCCGTATCGGCAGTGCGTTCGCTGCTCCCGGACGGCATGTACGCCGTTCAGAACGACGCGCTCAGGCTCGACGGCTGCGTTATCTGCGGCACCCGTCTCTGGACGACTCCCGAGCCGGGCAAAGAGCAGCCCGCGGCGGACAAGGTGATATACGATCGCGAACTGCTGCGTCTGCGCATGTCGCTGGACGCGGCGAAGAAACTGCGAGCCGAGGGCGACAGGCTCGTCGTTATGCTGCATTATCCGCCGTTCAACAGCACTTTCAGATCCACGGTGTTTACCGACGCGATAGCGGAATACTCTCCCGACGCCGTGGTTTACGGACACCTGCACGGCTCGGCGAGCCGCGTCCGCCGCCTTCTCACGATAAATGACATCCCGTACTACCTGACGAGCTGCGATCTCGTAAACAACGAACTGATTAAAATATTATGACGTTGAAGCGCCGAGCCTTTATGGCTCGGCGCTTTGCGTTTTTACGTTTGCGTTTTACTTTACGGAGTCGCGGTCTTCCGCATTCTCCGCATCGTCCGCGTACACCGTCTTGTATGTACAGCTTCCGGCGACCGTGCAGCTGTCGCATGCCGCGGGGCTGCAGGAGTCGCATACGGCGGGGGAGGACTTGCCGCCCGCTTCCAGCTTCGCGAGGTTATCGTCTATATCCGCGTTCATTTTCGCCGCGTGGTCGGCGCCGCGTTCTTTTTCCGCGGCTTCTCGCATGTTGCGGAAGGCGACGGACATCATGAGCTTTATGCGGTTGACCTGGTTGACTTCGCTCGCGCCCGGGTCGTAGTCCACGGCTACGATGTTTGCCGAGGGGTTGAGCTCTTTGAGCGCTTTCATGACGCCTTTGCCCGTGACGTGGTTGGGCAGGCAGGCGAACGGCTGCATGCAGATTATGTTGTTTACGCCTTCATCGAAGAGATCGAGCATCTCTGCCGTAAGGAACCAGCCTTCTCCCGCGAGGTTGCAGAGCGAGACGACTTTGCTCGCTTTCTGCGCCATGACGCGTATGTTCGTCGGATGACCGAACTTGGTGCCTTCGAGCGCTTTCATCATGGGTTTGCGGAAGTGCTCCACAACGTCGATGAGCAGACTGTTCACCACTTTGTGCGAGAGCTTGCCGTCGAGGTAATCGTGCTTGACCGTGGAGTTGTAGAAGCCGAACATGAAGAAGTCGAGCATGTCCGGGCACACGGCCTCGCCGCCCTCCGCTTCGATGAGCTCCACGACATGGTTATTCGCACCGTAATGGTATTTGACGAGGATCTCGCCGACTATGCCTACGCGCGGTTTGGGCGTGTCGTAAACGGGCAGTTCGTCGAACTCTTTGACCATCTGTTTGCAGTTCTTGGCGAACGTCGAATGGATGTTCTTGGAAAGGTCGTCCGCGATTATGCCCGCCCACTTTTCGTAAAGTTCGTTGGCGCTGCCCTTGACCTTTTCGTAAGGGCGCACGCGGTAGAGCAGTCTCATCGTCAGGTCGGCATATATCGTCGAATATATGAATTGCAGCATGAGTTTGAGATCGACGGGGAAGCCGCTGTGCTTTTCGAGACCCACGAAGTTGAGGGATATCACGGGCACCTGCTCCATGTTTATTTCTTTGAGCGCTTTGCGTATGAGCGTGATATAGTTGGACGCTCTGCACGGTCCGCCCGTCTGCGTGATGATGAGCGCGGTCTTGTTCGGGTCGTGCTTGCCGCTGAGCAGCTCTTCGATGAGCCCGCCCACGGTGATTATGGTGGGGTAGCATGCGTCGTTGTTGACGTATTTCAAGCCGACGTCTATCGCCGTTTTGGTGTCCTTCACGACTTCCACGTTGAAGCCGAGGGGCTTGAGCGCGGGCTTGTAGAAACGCATGTGGAAAGGGGAGAGGTTGGGCGCGATTATCGTGTAACCGTCTTCCTTCATCTCCTTGGTGAACTCCTTGAACCATACGTAGTCGTGCGGTTCTTCGTGCTTGATGTTGCGCTCCCTGCGCTCCTCCATGACCGCCATCAGCGAACGTATGCGTATGCGCGCCGCGCCGAGGTTGTTGACCTCGTCTATCTTGAGCACGGTATACAGCTTGTTCGCAGCGAGCATGAGTTCCTGTACCTGGTCGGTCGTCACCGCGTCGCAGCCGCAGCCGAAGGAGTTGAGCTGTACGAGCTCGAGGTTGTCCTTTTTGCGCACGTAGTTCGCCGCCGAGTACAGGCGAGAATGGTACATCCACTGGTCGAGCACGCGTATGGGGTGATGTATCTTATCGAGGTGGGAAATGCTGTCTTCGGTGAGCACCGCGAAGCCGTAGGAGTTTATCATCTCGGGTATGCCGTGGTTGACCTCGGGGTCGAGGTGATAGGGACGTCCCGCGAGCACTATCCCGCACTTGCCCGTTTTGTCGAGGAGCGCGACCGTCTCTTCGCCCATCCTGCGGATATCGTCTTTGAACTTCTTGTCCTCGTCGTAAGCGGCTTTGACGGCTGCTTTGATCTCCTTTTTGGGGATATCGGGGAACTCTTCGCATAAGCGCTTGTACATGCGTTTAGGCGTGGCTATGGGCAGGAAAGGGCACATGAACTTAACGTCGTTGCCGAATATCTCGCCCATGTTGTTGCGTATGACGTCGGGGTAGGTGGCGACGACGGGGCAGTTGTAATGGTTGTCCGCCGAAGGATCTTCCACCTGCTCGTAAGGCATGCCGGGATAGAATATGAATTTAATGCCTTGGCGAACGAGCGCGGTGATGTGTCCGTGCACGAGCTTTGCGGGGTAGCATACCGATTCGCTGGGCATCGTGTCTATGCCGAGGTCGTATATCGCGCGCGTCGAACGCGGCGAAAGCACCACGCGGTAGCCGAGAGTGTTGAAGAACGTGAACCAGAACGGGTAGTTCTCGTACATATTGAGCGCGCGGGGGATGCCCACCACGCCGCGTTTCGCTTCGTCGGCGGGCAGCGGCTTATAGTGTGCGAACATGCGCTTGTACTTCATGTCGAAGAGGTTGGGCAGGCGCTCGGGCTTTTCGACGTGCGTCTTTTCGTCCTCCGCGCCGCGCTCGCAGCGGTTGTTCGTTATGAATCTTCTGCCGTCCGAGAAATCGGTGACCGTGAGCAGGCAGTTATTGCCGCACTTGCCGCAACGGCGGGTGTGCTTTTCGTAGGAAAATTCGCCGAGCTCTTCCGCACCGATGATCGTCGAACGCTCTTCGCCCTTGTGCGAATTGCGGCTTATGATGGCGCAGCCGTACGCGCCCATGAGTCCCGCCTGTGCGGGACGCACCACGTCGCGCCCCGTGACTATCTCGAAAGCGCGGAGAACCGATTCGTTGAGGAAAGTACCGCCCTGGACGATGACTTTGTCGCCCATTTCGGAGAAGTCGCGCAGTTTGATGACTTTGAAAAGCGCGTTTTTTACGACGGAGTACGCGAGTCCCGCGGATATGTCGCCTACGGTCGCGCCCTCTTTCTGCGCCTGTTTGACTCGGCTGTTCATGAACACCGTGCAGCGCGAGCCGAGATCGACGGGGGAGCGGGATTCGAGTCCCTTCTTCGCGAACTGCTCGGCGGTCATGCCGAGAGCGGCTGCAAAGGTCTCGATAAAGCTGCCGCAGCCGGACGAGCATGCTTCGTTGAGCAGCACGTCTGTTATGACGCCGTCTTTTATCTTCATGCACTTCATGTCCTGACCGCCGATATCCAGTATGAACTGCACGCCGGGCAGGATGACGTTGGAAGCCGTCTGGTGCGCCATAGTCTCGATCTCGCCGCGGTCGAGTTTGAGCGCGTTCTTTATGAGGTTTTCGCCGTAGCCGGTGACGCACGATCTTCCGATATAAGCGTCCGCAGGCATGAGCGAATATATCTCTTTGAGTATGGCGGATACCGTTTTGAGCGGGTCGCCGCCGTTGGAACCGTACCACGAATACAGCAGCGCGCCTTCCTTGTCGATAAGCGCGGCTTTCGTGGTCGTCGAGCCCGCGTCTATGCCGAGGTAGCACGCGCCTTTGTGGTCTTTGATGTCCGCGAAGGGTATGACCGTTTTCGCGTGGCGTGCGCGGAACGCTTCCAGCTCGTCCGGACCCGTGAACAGCGGTCTGAGGCGCTGCACTTCATGGCTCTCCATGTCCTTGAGCTTGTCGAGATCTGCGCGCACTTCGCTTGCCGTGAACACTTTTTCCGCGGAAAGAGCCGCGCCCATGGCGTTGAACACCTGCGCGTTCTCGGGGAATATCGCTTCTTCGGGCTTGAGCGTCTCCACGAACCGCTTGCCCAGCTCGCTGAGGAAGAACAGGGGACCGCCGAGGAACGCTACGTGACCGCGTATGGGCTTGCCGCACGCGAGACCGGATATCGTCTGATTGACGACGGATTGGAACACGCTCGCCGCTATGTCCTCTTTCGCCGCGCCGTCGTTTATGAGCGGCTGTATGTCCGACTTCGCGAACACGCCGCAGCGCGACGCGATGGGGTATATCGTCTTATAGCCTTTGGCATATTCGTTGAGACCTTTCGCGTCCGTGCCGAGAAGGCTCGCCATCTGGTCGATGAACGCGCCCGTACCGCCGGCGCAGGTGCCGTTCATACGCTGCTCCACGCCGCCTTTGAGATATGTTATCTTTGCGTCCTCGCCGCCGAGCTCTATCGCTACGTCCGTCTGCGGGATATACTTGCGGATGGATTCTATGCCCGCGATGACTTCCTGGATGAACGGTATGCCCAGCCAGTTGGATACCGAAATACCGCCGCTTCCCGTGACGGCAAGGGCGAATCTGTCGTATTTCTCGATTGCGCGCGAAAGTACGGTGCAGATCGTGGATTTTATGTCGGAGTAATGTCTGTCATAGCTCGAGTACAGCAGCTTGCCTTCTTCGTCGAGTACGGCAGTCTTTATGGTGGTAGAGCCGACGTCAAGTCCGATGCGATATTTTTCCATGATAAGAAACGAATTCTCCCGTGTAAATGTTTTTCATAAAATATAGTAGCCGAGAAACATAAACTTTACATTAAAATCATGCGGAAACGGTATATGCCGATCGGTAATTACAGTATACGATATTTCGATATTTTTTGCAAGCACTTGTACGCGGTCTGTGAACATTGTGTGATGAAATTTTCACACAAGAGCCCGCAGCCGCTCTGTCAGAGCACGAAAAAAGAGCGCCGAAGCGCTCTTTTGCGGGGCATTGCACGATCATTCGTTCCAACCTTTGCAAACGTCCACCAATGCGACGCACCCCGAGTACCGCTCGAGCTCTTCTACGGTAAGCTCTATCGCGCTGTTACCGCTGCCGCAGGCGGGGAACACCGTATCGAATCTTTTCAGCGACACGTCGAGATATACATCTACACCTTCGTTCACCGCAAAAGGGCATACTCCGCCGACGGCGTGCCCGACCGTCCTTTCCACTTCGTCGGGCGAAAGCATCTTCGCCTTCGTCCCGAACCTCGCCTTGTACTTTCCGTTGTCTATCTTCGCGTCGCCTGCGGCAACGATGAGCACCGTCCGCCCGTCCGCGGAAAACGACAGCGTTTTCGCGATCCTGCACGGTTCGCAGTTCAATGCCTGCGCCGCAAGCTCCACCGTCGCGCTCGATACGTCGAATTCGATAATACGGTCTTCCATACCGTAGCCCGCAAAATATTTTCTTACCTTTTCTATAGCCATATCTTTTCCTCCGTGTATTGCAGTAATTATACCATATGCGAGATGATTTTGCAAGCGGCGCAGTCCGAGACATGAAGAAAGGGCGTTAGGATCACGCCCTTATCCTCGATTTGGTGCAGCTCGACAGGAAAACATCCTTGTCGCACGGCAAGTCTGCCGACATAGACCAAACTCTGAAACGTTTTATTAATATAGTTTTTCCAAACCGAGCAGAAGGGTTTTTGTTTGCGCGCAAAGCGCACCGCACCGTTATCCCGCATATGCGGCGGCTTTCGTGCGGTTAGCACCGCAGCTGACCGAGCTATTGCGGTACAAGACAAGCGTTTTCAATCGAAAGCCGGTCGGTCGCCGTCCGCAGGACCGTATTTTCGGGTCGGCATAGGGTATCCTTATGCCGACCGCTTGCCGCTACCGCTCGCTCCGAGAAATGCGGCATTCACTGCCGAAATACGCTCGCCTATGCTGCTCGTTCGAGTATTCGGAACTACACAAGTCACAACACATATGACCGCAGTCCGAGACATGAAGAAAGGGCGTTAAGCTCGCCCCTTATCCTCGGTTTGGCGCGGCACGACAGGAGAACATCCTCGCCTTACGGCAAGTCTGCCGACATAGACTAAACTCTGAAACGTTTTATTAATATAATTTTTCCAAACCGAGCAGAAGGGTTGCAGATTGTGTCCTTTCGAATGCGAGGACAAGGGAGCGCACTAAAGCGTACGTGACCGCAGTCCGAGACATGAGGAAAGGGCGTTAAGTTCGCCCCTTATCCTCGGTTTGGCGCGGCACGACAGGAGAACATCCTCGCCTTACGGCAAGTCTGCCGACATAGACCAAACTCTGAAACGTTTTATTAATATAATTTTTCCAAACCGAGCAGAAGGGTTGCAGATTGTGTCCTTTCGAATGCGAGGACAAGGGAGCGTACTAAAGCGTACGTGACCGCAGTCCGAGACATGAAGAAAGGGCGCAAGATGCGCCCTTATCCTCGGTT
>DXHS01000052.1 GCA_019113275.1 Candidatus Protoclostridium stercorigallinarum | reverse complement strand
GCGACGGCGGAAGTCAAACTCGTCGCGGGCACGACGTATTATGTCAAGGTGTACGTCAAAGGCGACGGCGTGATATTCAACGACTCCGAAGTCGCCGATATAGTGACCGTTACTCCCGCGGCGGGCGAGGGCAGCATATCGACGGGCGGCTCCGGCGGTCCGGGCGGTCCGGGAGGCCCGGGAGGCCCCGGCGGTCCCGGCGGCCCCGGCGGCGGACCCGGTCCGATGTAAACGCGACCCCTTATGCACCGTTACGCATACGTCCCGTTTTCGGCAATGCCGGGAGCGGGACGCTTTTTACCGCTCGTTCCGGAAAACGACCGTTTGTACCGCAAATATTGACTAAACGGTAAATATGTAGTAAAATCATAGGCAGAAAGACGAGGCGGTGTGATGTTGGAATTTTTCAAGACGTTTTATATCGATCTGGCGTTCGGATTGTCTTTTCCTCTCACGGGGGCGATCCAGAGCCTCTGCATACCATTCCTGCTCGTCGGGTTCGAGCGGTCGCGGAGGTATGCGCTGCGCGTGCTCGTTTCGGTGCCCTGCGTATGGCTGGCGCTCGTTTTGCTGTCCTCGCTGTGGTACATGATATTCGGTATGAGCGGCATGGCGTACCATGTGTATGTGGTGTATCCCGTGCTGCTCGCGGCGTATTCGGTGGTCGCTTCGGACAGGCGTCCGCTCGTGCGCGTGATAAACTCCTGCATCGGCGCGTGTACGTTCGCCGTGCACGTCCGTCTGGGCGAGGCGATAGGCATCGTGATAAGGAACGCCACGGGCAGCGACCTTTACGGGGTGTCGCTCGGGCTGCTCGCGTTCATGGCTCTTGCGGATATCGTGATAGTCAACGTGTTCAGCCTCAACGACGAGAAGAAGGTGCGCGGCGTGAGCGCCGCCACGATAGCCGCGGTATCCGTACTCAGCATAGGCGTGCAGATGTTCAACATCCCGAGCGCGGAGTACGGCGGGTTCATCATATTCGTCAATTTCTCGCTGTGGGCGATAGTGCTGTTCTCGTACTACATGATGTATCTCATCATCCATTCGCAGAACGTCAATACCGCGCTTCTCGTGGAAAAGCGAGCGGCGGAGAACGACCTCAGGCTCATGCGCGTATCCGAAGAGAACGTGCGGCGTATACGTGAGATACGCCACGACATCAAAAATCTGCTTTCCGCGCTGCGCGTGCTGCTCGAAGAGAAGAAGTACGACGAGGCTCTGCGGCTGTTCGGCAGCATGGAGCGCGATCTTATGGGCAGCGGCGCGCTCGCTCTTACCGATTGCGGCAACGCGATAGTCAGCGCCGTCGTGAACGCGGAGATGCGCAAGGCGGCGGACGCGGGCGTGACGATAGACGCGCGCATAGCCGTGCCCCGCGAGCTGCCGTTCCCCGAGAACGATATATGCAGCCTGCTCTCCAACCTGCTGGACAACGCGGTGGAAGCGACGGCGGCTTGCGCGGCGGAGGCGAGGAAGCCCGTCGAGCTGGAGATAAAGAGCGTGGGAACGGCGCTCCTCGTGCGTGTGCGCAACGTTTACGACGATTCGCGCACGGAGAGCGAAGTGCTCTCGCTGCGCACCACCAAGGACGCGGAAATGCACGGCTACGGCACGAAGATAGTGGGGAAGATAGCGAACAGATATTGCGGCGCGGTCAAGTACGACGCGTCCTGCGGCAGATTTACGGCAGACGTCATGCTTCAGGTCCCGACGGGGGGGGGGTAAGATAAATGATCAACATTGCGATATGCGACGACGACAAGACCTCGGCGAACATAATCTACGGTTCGGTGGAGAACATATTCCTCATGCACGGCACGGAAGCGCGTATGTTTACGTATTCGTCTGCGCGCGCTCTCGTCGAGGGCATGAAGAACCATGTGTTCGACCTCATACTGCTGGATATAGAGATGCCGGGCACGGACGGCATAGCTCTCGGGCGCGCTCTGCGCGAGCGGGGCATGCGGGAGACATCATATTCATCTCGGGGCGCGAGGACAGGGTGTTCGAGACCTTCGAGGTGCACCCGTTCGGCTTCGTGCGCAAGAATACCTTCGTCAAGGATATCTCCGCGGTCATCGAGGCGTATATAGACAAGTATAACGAGGATAAGGACGTCTGTTCCATACTCGTGAATTCCAAAGAGGGAATGATGGCGCTCTCCGTGGCTAAGATAATGTATATAGAGGGCGACCGCAAGGACCAGCTCGTGCACATGGAGAACACCGAACGCCCCGTCGTGATATCCCGCTCCATGGAGAAGCTCGAAGAGGAGCTTTCCCCGAGCGGCTTCGTGCGCATACATAAAGGGTATATCGTCAGCTGCCGCTATATCCGCGTGATAGGGCAGCAGGACCTGACGCTTACCGACGGCACCGTCCTGCCCGTCTCCCGCCGTAAAGCCAAAGAGGTCCGCGGGTCGTACATGGAATTCGTCCGCGACCGTAATTCTCCCAAACTGAGATAAAATAAGACCGTTCCGCTCGTTGCCGTTTCGCTTTTTTGCCGCGGGAGGAGGGGGAACGGGGCGGGAATAAGGCGCGCCGAAGGCGCCCGATACATTAAATTATGCTGAGACCGCTTCTTTTCGTTGACAAAAGGGGCGGTTTATCGTATAATTCTTAGGTATGGAAACGCAAAGAAGATCGGGAAAGCTCAATCTGCTGGGAAGCGGAATAGCTTTCGTCATCACCGTATACATGACGGTGCTCTATATCCTGCTTATGGCGGGCAGTACGCCCGGGTGTCTCGCTTACGAGATCACTACGGACTATGCCCCTTATTTCATGCTGCGCTTCGTCGTCGTCATCCTGATGTACGTCTGCTGCGCGGTCAACCTCGTCTCGATCCCGACGTATCTCGTGATGAAGTCCAAGAACATGGATTGGGAAGCGACCCGCCGCCGCGTGTTCGGTGCGGCGTCCTTTATCGCGTCCGTCCTCATGCTCGTGCTCGTCATCATCTTCACCGCGGCTAACGGCGCGGTGTGGAACGGCGATATGTCCACGCCTTTCGCGACGCCTTACCGCGTTATCGAGATAGTGCTCGCTTCGGTGCAGATAGGAGCGGTGCTGCTCACTCTGCTTTACAGCGTAAGTACCGACGCTCTGCGCGCGCTCAAGAAAAAGTACAACAAAGCGGTGCTTTGACGCCTGCACGGAGATAACGATATATGAAAACGACTCTCAAATGTTTGCTCGCGGCGGCGGACGTCGCGGCGCTCGTGATGCTCATAGTGTGTACGGTATACGGCTGGACGATCGCCGGCGTCATCCTGCTCGCTCTCGTGGCGGTGCAGTACGTCGCGCAGACCGTCGCGTTCATCCTCGCCCGCGGCGCGTGGGGCTGGGCGTCCCCGATAGCGCTCGTCGTGCTCGGCGCGGTCGTGGCGTTCCCCGTGGTCATAGTCGGCTTCGGCATGACGGTCGTCGACGCGCTTCTCATTGTCGGTGCGATCGCGGCTCTGCTTTCTGCGGCGTATACGTTCGCGTCCGTAAATTAACGGCATAAGTCATCCCGCCTCTCCGTCGGCACCGCCGCGGAGAGGCTTTGCGTTTTTTTAACGTTTTTCTAATGTTATTCTAATATAAAAGCGTTATATTATCATATAGTATTTTGTTCGACGGAGAAACTCGAATGTTACGACTTGTAGACATAGTGAAGGATTATTCGGCGGCGGGGAACACCGTCCACGCGCTTCGCGGCGTGAGCGTGGAGTTCAGGCGCAGCGAGTTCGTCTCCATCCTCGGCGCGAGCGGCTGCGGCAAGACGACGCTGCTCAACATCATCGGAGGGCTGGATAAATACACCTCGGGCGACCTTGTCATCAACGGCAGGAGCACCCGTTCGTTCTCCGACCGCGATTGGGACGTGTACCGCAATCACCGCGTGGGCTTCGTGTTCCAGAGCTACAACCTCATCCCGCACCAGACGGTGCTCGGCAACGTCGAGCTCGCTCTCACGATAGCGGGCGTGAGCAATGCGGAGCGCCGCCGCAGGGCAGCCGAAGCGCTCGCGAAAGTGGGGCTGGGCGACCAGCTGGATAAAAAACCCAATCAGCTCTCGGGCGGACAGTGCCAGAGGGTGGCTATCGCGCGCGCTCTCGTAAACGATCCCGAGATACTCCTTGCCGACGAACCCACGGGCGCTCTCGACTCTGTGACCAGCGTGCAGATAATGGACCTTATGAAGGAGATCGCGGGCGAGCGTCTCGTCATCATGGTCACGCACAACCCCGAGCTTGCGGAGAAATACTCCACGCGTATCATAAAACTCCACGACGGCATGATAGTCAGCGACTCCGACCCTTACGACGAAAGCGCGGAAAAAGGCGTCGGGCAGCCCGCGGCGGACGGCGCCGAAGCGGGCGCGGAGAGCGAGGGAAATGCGAACGCCAAAGAACGCGCCAAGATGGGTCTGGGCGCGGCGTTCGCGCTGTCCGGGCGCAACCTCATCGCCAAAAAGGGCAGGACGATCATGGTGGGCATCGCGGGCTCGATAGGTATCATCGGCGTGGCGATAGTGCTGGCGTTCTCCTCGGGCATCACGGGGTACATAAACAGCATGCAGAACGACATGCTGTCCGGGTATCCGCTGTATGTGTCGGAGAACGCGATAGACTACTCTTCGCTGCTCAGCCTTACGACGAGCCTGCTTGAAGACGAGGACAAATCGTGGCACGAGGATAATAAGATCTACGTCAACAGCGTAGTGGAAACGCTCACCGAGCTCGGCGGCGCGCAGATAACGAACAATATAACCGAAGAGTACGTGAAGTACGTCGAGGATATGCCCGAAGAGTATTACAAGGCGGTGCGTTATAACTACGGTACGGACTTCGCGCACAATATCTATACCGATTACGAATATGCCGAAGAGGGTGCGACCGATGTCAACGGAAACGAGATCGAAGGCGCCCGTATATCCATATCCGGCATACGCGCCATTTATGCGGGAGTGCTCAGCCACATAGAGGAATACGCCTCTTACAGCAGCATGATAAGCAGCATAGGCACGTTCTCCGAGCTGCCCGACAGCGAAGAGTACATCCTTTCGCAGTACGATCTTGTCGCGGGCGTGTATCCCGAGCAGTCGGATAAGAGCTCGCTCGTGCTCGTTCTCAATGCGGACGACGAGGTGACCGACCTCATGCTCGCGCAGTTCGGCTACGTGTCTTCCCGCGAGTTCGCCAACTACGCGTTCAGTCTGGCGGGAGAGGACGACCTCGGCGGTTACAACGAGTATTTCGATCCAGATCTGCCGCATATGAGCAAAGACGAGCCTTTCGACTATTCGGATTTCATCGGCGAAGACGCGCACAAATTTTATTGGTATCCCAACGACGTGGTGTATGATTACACCTCAGGCATGGGCGGTATGCCGGACAGTTATAAGTACAACGCGTATGCCGACGAATTCACCGCGGAAGAGCTTGCCGAGGGCACGGAGCTGAACGTCGCCTGCATACTCAAACCCAAAGACGACGTCATGTACGGCTCGCTGTCGTCCGGCATGTATTACACCAAGGCGCTTTCCTCTTACGTCCACGAGCGCGAAACGAATGAAGAGACCATGTCTACGGTAGTCAGGAATGCCCGTAAACTCACGAATGCCGACGGTGACCCTCTTAAAGAATCCGAGCAGTATATAACCAACGTCACGTATTCTTATTACTTCTATTACGACGACAAGGACGAGGAAACGGGAGATATAATCCGCAACGTGCGGGAGGACGTTACCGAAGGCTTCGGCACATATGGCAATTCGGGCGCGTCGAGTTCGGGGCTGGGCATGATATCATCCATGTATTCCAAAGAGGAGTTCGTGCAGATGATAGACGACGCACTCGCTCCGCTCGGCGACGATTACCAAGCCAAATACGAGGGTATAAAAGCCATGCTCGTCGCGGCGATATACGGCACGTCGGACAG
>DXHS01000051.1 GCA_019113275.1 Candidatus Protoclostridium stercorigallinarum | reverse complement strand
GTGCGCTCATGCTTTTTATGCGTTTTTTACATAGGCGCGTCGTTCGTCGGCGCTCGGAGCCGGTCAGGACATTGTGTTTCGGATCGGCGTTTTTTATTTTCCGCCGGCGCGGTAGGTTCGTTACGTCTTGTCCGAAGATACATGAGAGTTATGTGAACGGACTGTGAAAAAACTTTATCCCGCGAACAAATTTACCATTTTCATGAACAAATAATGCTATAAAATCGGGGGGGGGGTATTAAAATGAATGTGTCATCGGGTGGTCGCGCGGGCGGACGGTAAGACCGGCGGCAACGCATCCCGCCGCGGATGACGGACATCGGAAAATGTATAAAAGGAGAAAATCGTATGTTCAGAAACAGAAAGATCAGCTTCATCGTGGGAGCGGGCGTGGCGGCGCTTATACTGATATTGCAGTCGCTGCCGCCGTTCAACAGAGTGCCGTCGTCGTTTGAATTTTCGGCAAGACCGGGGCTGGGGCTCATCCATGCCGCGTGGATACTCCTGATGATCTCAGCGCTCATAGTGGTGGCTCTCGGTGTTGTCGGCGCGTTCGTCATGATGAAGGATAAACCGGTGAAGTATACGAATATTTACGGCATCGTATACAACGTTTCGTTGTTCCTGCCCTTCGTCTTCTGTCTGCTTATGCTCATAGGCGACGCGATGAGCGTATTCGCATTCATGAGCCAGAGCGTGCCGGACGTGTTTGCCGAAGTATTCATCCTGACCGTCCCGCCTTTTTACGTAGTGCTTCTGATCACGCTCGCTATGCCGATAGCGTCGCATTACAGAAAGATAAGGAAGCCTAAAACGGATACCGAGACGTCTGTCGACGTCCGGTGACAAACGCGCGTAAGGCGTGTGGAACGCAGCGGAAAAGGGGGTGAACGGATGGATTAGGATTATCTGCGCCATTATGTAAATTCGGATATCGTTATGGAAAATGATCGATAGGAAAATGCGGCATGAGCCGCGAAACATCGTGTTTTTGACAGGGCGCGGAAGAGCGCCCGATACGGAGGAGAATAATGTCAGAAAACAGGAAAAGAATGAGCAATCGGAATTTCATTTTGATAGTTCTTCCGATCGTGATACTGCTGGTGGCTGTCTGCATCGTAGCTACGGTGGTCATGAATTCCTTCTCGTACCTGATGGACATGCAGTTCGGCAGAGGAGAGAGACATGTCGTGACCGCGGAAGGAACGGAAAACTGGGACACCGATTACTACGACGTAAAGTATGATACGCCCGAAGAGGCAAAAGAGGCAGCTCTCAAAGTCAATCAGAAGATAACGGACGAGGGAATGATACTGCTGAAAAACAACGGCGTCCTTCCTCTCGCGAAGGGGGCAAAAGTAACGCCGTTCGGCAAGGGCTACAAATTCCCGCACTACGATTCCCCGAACGGTACCGCGTCGATGAAACATTCGTTTGCGTATGCGGTAACGCCAGAACAGGCTTTGACGGCTTCGGGATTCGATATCGTGACGTGCGCCGCCGACCTGCAGCCCGAGACTACGTCCACGAACAAGAACGTGGGCGATTCGCAGAACGACGGCAGCGACTACAACAATTATCCCGATCAGCCGCAGCCTGCGGAAGGCACTATGGCTATCAACAGGAATTCGTTCGGTTCCAACTCCAGGATCCCCGAGCTCGGCGAATACAGATACGACGAGCTCACGGACGAAGATAAGACCGAAATGGCTCCTACCACCGCGCTCGTGTTCATCTCGCGTACCGGTTCGGAAGGCGGCGACCGTAAGTTCGACGCGTATGACGACGGCACTCCGCATTATCTTTCGCTCACTCAGAACGAAAAAGGTATGATAAAGAGAGCGAAGGAGTACTGCTCGAAGGTGGTCGTTCTCGTGAACTCCACTAACCCCTTCGAACTTGCTCCCGTCATGGAAGGCGAGCTCGAAGCCGACGCCATCCTTTGGGTAGGCAATCCCGGCGAGAACGGTTTCTACTCGATGGGCAGGATACTCTGCGGAGACGTCAACCCCTCGGGCAGGACTTACGACATCCAGGTGCGCGACATCAAGAAGGGTCCCGAAATGGCTAACTTCGGCTCGTTCAGGTACGAGATAGACGGCGACAGGACGCGCCGTTACTATGTCGAGTACGAAGAAGGCATGTACATGGGTTACCGCTACTACGAGACCGCGCACGACATAAAGGCGAGCGGATTCACTTACGGCGAACTCGACGGTAAGGGAGGGGTAAAGACCGCCGGCGCCGTTACGTATCCGTTCGGTTACGGTCTGTCTTACACGACTTTCGTACAGACCATCGAGTCTTACAGCGACAGGGGCGATGACATCACGGTAAGAGTCAACGTCAAGAACGACGGAGACGTCGCGGGCAAGGAAGTGGTGCAGCTCTATTACGATCCTCCTTACACCGATTTCGATGAGGAAAGCAAGATCGAAAAGCCGACCGCCACTCTCGTCGCATTCACGAAGACGGATGTCATCGAGCCCGGCGACGACGTCACCGTAGAACTTAAGTTCAGCAAAGAAGAAATGTCGTCTTACTGCTACACCCGCGAGAATCCCGACGGGACCGAGGGCTGCTATATGCTCGAAGCCGGCGACTACGAGATCTCGCTGAGAAAGAACAGTCACGAGATCATCGATACCGAGACATGGACGAACAGCGAGACCGTATGGTTCGACAACAGCAATCCCCGTCAGCTCGAAAAAGATATGCAGGCTGCGATGGATGAAGAGGGGAACCTGCTCGATTATCCCGCCAAGAAAG
Source organism: Candidatus Protoclostridium stercorigallinarum (assembly GCA_019113275.1). Classification (GTDB taxonomy): domain Bacteria; phylum Bacillota; class Clostridia; order Christensenellales; family Pumilibacteraceae; genus Protoclostridium; species Protoclostridium stercorigallinarum. Next base: position 9,458 of record DXHS01000051.1, on the reverse strand, counting down.
CGGTGGATCCCGACGCGGAGTTCATAGCCGCCACCAATCTGTTCGGGTATATGAGCGACTATATGGAGCGCGAGACCACGCCGCTCACGCGTTCGAATTGGGACGCTACGGTGCCCGTGGATACTCGTGAGAGCGGTAACGTCGGCACTCCCGGAACGACAAAAGTCCCTACCGACGAGACTATCGCCATGATCTGGGACGACCGCGGTTACGACGCTCTGGAAAACTACGATAAAGTTTCCGGAACATGTCCCGGCGCCGTGGAGGGCAGTCCCGTATATGTCCCCGACAGCGAAATGCCTACGGGAAAACAGGATAACGGACTGACCGTGATGGATATGCGCGGCAGGGATTATTACGACGAGAACTGGGATCTGCTGCTCGACCAGATCGATTGGGAAGCGGAGAAGGAAGACATCGAGGAGATCGTCACAAACTCCAACTATTACACCAAGGAACTTGCGTCCATAGGTCTTCCCAGGGTGATCGCCGCGGAGGGCGCGAACGGTATCCGTATCGGTCTGCCCGAAGAGATGCAGAAGCAGACCGTGACGTGGACCATGTGCCCGTCGCTCGCCGCTACGTTCAACGTGGACCTTGCGAGAGAACAGGGAGAGGCCCTGGCAGCCGAAGCGCTTGCCAACGGCATAACCGCAAGGATGTCGCCCGCGTTCAATATCCACCGTTCGCCGTTCACGGGAAGAAACCTGGAGTACTTCTCCGAAGATCCGCTGCTCAGCGGCAAGATCGTCACGGGCATACTTAACGGCTCCACCAACGGCGGTCTTATAGAGCACATCAAGCACTTCGGTCTGAACGACCAGGAGACCAACCGCAGCAACAGGCTGTATACCTGGGCGACCGAGCAGGTAGCCCGCGAGATATACAACAAGCCGTTCGAGATCGTTATACGCGAAGCCCGCAAGACCGTCAAGTACACGGCGGACAGCGAAGGCAACACCGCGACCCGCGTCATGCGCGGAGCGAACGCGATGATGGTCGCGCAGAACATGCTCGGACCTACGACCGCATTCGCGAACTACGATCTCAACACGAGGCTCGTCCGCGACGAATGGGGCTTCACGGGCACGCTCATAACCGACTGGTTCTCCGTCAGCGGCAGCTGGTCCGAAGCCGTGCTGCTGTCCGGCTGCGACACGATCATGCAGGGCAACACCGCGGGCGCGGGCAAGGATATGCCTCATTACGACTCGGCTACGATACGTACCGCATTGCGTGAGACGCTCCATCGCGTTGCGTATAACATCGCGAATTCGAACGCTCTCCAGAACGCTCCTCCGGGAACGATAATCTATTACGATATGTCGCCCTGGAAGATATGGCTCATCGTTCTGAACGTCGTAGTGTACGTTATCGCGGCTGCGGGCATTGCCGGAATAGTGCTGCGCCTGGTCGACGAGCACAAGCATCCCGACAAGTATTACAACGCAAAACGAGACGGCTGATAACTCACCGCAGCCATCCCGTAACACCGTCGGCGGGCGCCCCTAAGGGCGCCCGCCGTGTCTTACTTCGGAGATATCTGAGTTATTTATCTGCTTATAGGTTTTATCGAAAGTTATTTATAGTTTTTCGGTTTAAGTTTCTTACGGGAAAGGGGCGCGGAGAAAACCCGCTTCTTTCCAAAGAAGGGGGTTTTCCCCGCAAAAATCCCCGCCCGTTACCGCTTGAACGGCAGGAAGTCGCCGACGTTTTTGTCGGCATAAATATCCTCATCCAGCTGCGATGCGCGCATCACTATATCCTTGCCGTAGCGCAGGCGCAGCCCGGCTATCGCCTCGTCCAGCTTTTCCGTGCAAGCCGAGCGGTCTCCGCTGTCGAACATGGACAGCTGCACGGGCGCAGCCGCCTCGACGAGCGCGAACGTACCGACGTCCAGCGAGCGCAGGGGAGCGCCGTTCCACAGCTCGTCGAAGAGCGCGACGGCAGCGTCGGATATATCGGATGACGAGCATATCGGGAGAGGGAGCGCCGTCTGCCTGCCGCAGCGGGTGAGATCGGAATAGCGCAGCCCGAGATAAACGCCGCCCGCGCGGAAACCGTGCTTTCTGAGCCGCGCCGCAACAAGCTCGGCAAGGTAATTGATCAGCGTGACTCCGTCCTCGCGCGTTACGAGGTCGCGCAGCGCCGTCAGCCCGTGGCTCACGCTCTTGACGTCCCGCGCGACTACCGCCTCGCGTACCTCGCCCTCGTCCTCGCCCCTCGCCGTGCGCCCGAGATCGACGCCCGGCTTGCCCAGTAAACGCCGCAATACGCGTTCGTCCGCCGCCGCGAGATCGCCGATGGTACGCACGTTTATACGCCTGAGCTTTTCCGCCGTTTTCCCGCCCACACCGCACAGCTCGCCGACGTCCAAAGGCCATACCTTTTCGCGGAAATTCTCCCGCGTTATCACGGTGGTCGCGTCCGGTTTTTTCATATCGCTGCCGAGTTTGGCGAACATCTTGGTGAACGATACCCCCGCGCTCGCGGTTATGCCAAGCTCTTCCTTGACGTTCGCCCGCAGCCCGTTCGCGATGTCCTCACCGCTGCCGAACAGGCGCACGGTCTCCGTACAGTCCAGCCAGCATTCGTCCGGACCGAACGGCTCCACATAGCACGAGTAACGGTTACATATCCCGAACATGCGCTTGGATATTTTGTCGTACATATCGAAGTGCGGGGGAACGAATACGATACCCGGCGCTTTCGCCGCCGCTTCGAGCACCGTGTCTCCCGTCTTTACGCCGAACTTCTTGGCGATCTCGTTCTTCGCCAGCACCACGCCGTGCCGCTTTTCGGGCGAACCCGCTACCGCCACCGGCTTGCCCGCCAGCGACGGATCGTTTTGGCACTCCACGCTCGCGTAAAAATTATTCATATCGAGGTGTACGAACAAACTCATCCTATCTGTCTCCCGTATGTATTATACCACGGAATGCTCCGCTCGTCAATATTTAGAACAAATTTTCTATAAAATTCTTTTCGCGTACGCTTGACAACGGAGCGCGTTAAGCAATAAACTATCATTGTACGGGGAAATACAAGGGAAGCAAAGGATGCGCGTATTAAGCAAGAGATATCTCGGGATAATATTCATAATAGTATCGGCGTTCTTTTTCGCGCTCATGAACCTCTTCGTCAAGCTGGCGGGGGACTTGCCGACGATGCAGAAAGCGTTTTTCCGAAACCTCGTGGCGGCGGAAGTGGCGTTCGTGCTGCTCATGAGGAAGCCTTCGCAGTTCAAAACGATAAAGGGCAACGTCTATCCGCTCGTGATGCGCTCTCTCGCGGGGACTATGGGCATAATACTCAATTTTTCCGCGATAGACAGTATGGATATCGCGGACGCGTCCATACTCAATAAACTGTCGCCCTTTTTCTCCATAGTATTTTCCGTGTTCCTGCTCAAAGAACGCCCCGCGAAGTTCGAGTGGATAGCGGTGGCGGTGGCTTTTGTCGGAGCGGTATTCGTGGTCAAACCGTCGTTCTCTCCCGAGGTGATACCCGCGATAGGCGGTGTGTTCGGCGGCATGAGCGCGGGACTTGCGTATACGTTCGTGCGCAAAGCGGGTGAAGGGGGCGCGAGCCGCAATCTCATCGTGTTCTTTTTCTCGATGTTCTCGTGTATCGTGATACTTCCTTTCATGCTCGCGGGTTACGAGCACATGACGTGGCAGCAGACTCTTTATCTCCTTGCGGCGGGGGCGTCCGCGGCGGGCGGGCAGCTGTTCATCACTCGGGCATATACCTACGCGCCGGCGAAGGAGATATCCGTATTCGATTACACGATAGTGCTGTTCACGGCGGCGATGGGCGCGATGTTCCTCGGCGAGTTCCCGGACGCGCTCAGCTACATCGGTTACGCGATAGTCATCGGCGGCGCGGCGATAAATTGGGCGTACCACATGATAAAAGAGCGCCGTGCGGCGAAAGCGGCGGCGATACGCGAAAACGACGGCGGCATAACGAAAGACGAGCCGGTCTGCGATCGGCAGAGCGACAGGGGAAGCGGAGGAGAAAATGGATAGATTCGAAGTGGTCTCTCCGTATGAGCCGACGGGCGACCAGCCCGCGGCGATAGACAGTATTGCGGAAGGCATAGAAAACGGCTTGCGGCACCAGGTGCTCCTCGGGGTCACGGGCAGCGGCAAGACGTATACGATGGCGAAGATCATAGAGAAGGTCAACCGACCTACTCTCGTTCTCGCGCACAACAAAACGCTCGTAGGTCAGCTCTGCAACGAGTTCCGCGAGCTGTTCCCCAAGAACCGCGTGGAGTATTTCGTTTCCTACTACGATTATTTCCAGCCCGAGGCGTATATCGTGCCCACGGACACATACATAGAAAAGGATCTCGCGATAAACGACGAGCTGGACAAGCTGCGCCATTCGGCGACGTGTAGTCTTGCCGAGCGTCGTGATACCATAGTGGTGGCGAGCGTGTCCTGCATATACGGTCTGGGCGCTCCCGAGGAATATTACCGCATGAGCGTATCCCTTCGTCCGGGGCAGGAAATGGATCGCGACGAGCTCATCCGCCGTTTGGTGAAAATCAATTACACGCGTTCGGACATTGAATTCGAGCGAACGAATTTCCGCGTCAAGGGCGATACCGTGGATATATTCCCGGCGTCCAGCTCCGAGCGCGCGGTACGCGTGGAGTTTTTCGGCGACGAGATAGAACAGGTGAGCGAGATCGAGGCTATGACGGGCAAAGTGCTCGCGCGGCTCAAACATGCGGCGATATTCCCCGCATCGCACTATGCGGTGGAAGCCGACCGCATGAAGACGGCGTTACAGAACATATCCGCCGACCTCGACGAGCGCGTAAAGTTTTTCGAGGCGCAGGGCAAGCAGATAGAGGCATACCGCATCCGCCAGCGCACCAATTACGATATGGATATGATGCGCGAGATAGGGTATTGCTCGGGCATAGAGAACTATTCGCGCTACTTCGACGGGCGCGCTCCCGGGCAGCCGCCGTATACGCTCCTCGATTATTTCCCCGACGACTTCATCATGTTCATCGACGAGAGCCACATGAGCTTGCCGCAGCTGCGCGCGATGTACAACGGCGACCGCGCTCGCAAGACCAATCTTGTGGATTACGGTTTCCGCCTGCCCGCGGCGTTCGATAACCGCCCGCTCAATTTCGAGGAATTCAACGAACGTATCACGCAGGTGGTGTACGTCAGCGCGACGCCCGGCGAATACGAGCTGCGCATGGCGGACAACGTCGCCGAGCAGGTCATCCGCCCGACGGGGCTTGTCGATCCGCCCATAGAAGTGCGCCCGGTCACGGGACAGATAGACGATCTTCTCGGAGAGATCAAAAAGACCGTGGCGTCCGACGGCAGGGTGCTCGTCACCACGCTCACGAAAAAAATGGCGGAGAGCCTTACCGAGTTCCTTGCCGAGCACGGGCAGAAGGTGCGCTATCTCCATTCGGACATCGGCACCATGGAGCGCATGGATATCATCATGGGCTTGCGCAGGGGGGATTTCGACGTTATCGTAGGCATAAACCTTTTGCGCGAGGGGCTGGACATGCCCGAAGTCAAGCTCGTCGCCATTCTCGACGCGGATAAAGAGGGCTTCCTGCGCAGCGAATCGTCGCTGATACAGACGATAGGGCGCGCAGCCCGCAATGCCGAAAGCAAGGTCATAATGTATGCGGACGTTGTCACGGGTTCCATGGAGCGTGCGATAAAGGAGACCGACCGCCGACGCGCCAAGCAGCAGGCGTACAACAAAGAGCACAACATCACGCCTAAGACCATAGTCAAAAAGATAGCGAACACGCTCGAGATAACGACCAAAGCCGCGGGCGAGCTGCGGGAAGGGGATATCGGCAAGCAGATAGAATCCCTGCAAAGCCTTATGAAGACCGCTTCCGCCGCCCTCGATTTCGAAACGGCTATCAAGCTCCGCGACCGCATTGCCGAGCTTCGTAAGCTCGAGCGCGCCGCCGGCAAAAGCAAATAGTTTTTTGCGAAGAGTTTTTGCGAGGGAGACCCCTCTTTGACAAAGAGGGGTCTCCCTCGCGCTCCCTTCCCGAGAAACTTACGCTTGTATGCTGTCAGGCGGTGCAAATAAATATCGATAAATGCTCTTTCGTTATTTGTACGGTACAGGATGACCATTTGTTTTTTGCGCCCGAAAACGGTAAAAACAGGATGTAACATTCCGTAACGTTACATATACTGTTTTTGCCATACGTTTTTCGTTTTCGAGACTTTTACGCAATAATGTTTTACGAGTGAAAGTTTCATTTTATTAAATGTATTAGCGCCGGCTCTTTGAAAATTTACGAGCGATGAGCGAGTCCGAAACGCCCTCTCCGCGCCCATCCGGAGAGGGTGGCGAGCACGGTGAGCCGCAAGGCGGCGATCCGCGAGTCGGATGTGGCGAGTGAGACTGACCGTGTAAGCATATACCGTTTGTTTGCCGCGTTTGTTTTTTGGTCACCTTATCCGCGGCGCAAGAAAATTTACCCCGTTTCGGGCGCGAGTTCCGCGAATCCCTGTGTGCCGAAAAATTCGGGCAGGGTAACGCCCAAGCCGTCGCACAGCATTTTTATCGTCACTATCCCGGGATTTATGCTCTTGCCGTATAGTATGTTCTTTATCGTAGACGGCGGCACCGAAGACTCCATCGCCAGCTTATGTATGGACATCCGTTTTTCTCCGAGCAGCTCGAGCAACCGCTCCCTTACCGTTTCGTATGTGTTTTTCGTTCCTTTTTCCATACTTATAATTTAACACACATACGTTTGACATAATGGGCTATATATGATACAATATGGACTATATATAGACTATACGGAGGATCATTTAATGAGACCCATACGATGCGGCGGAATAGCGGAAAACGAAGAAGAGTATGACGCGATACGCAGGGAGCGAAAGAAAAGGGAAAGTGTGAACAGTCTCGTCTTTATTATCGTTCAGGCGGTATTTATAATCGCCGCTTTGATCATAAATGCGGTGGCGGATGACGATCTGTTCGGGATATATTATATAACGTATATAGTCGTAGCGGCAGTGTTCGTTATAATGTTGTGCGTGTTTATATGTGCCGTATACGATAAAAAAGACAAAGTCATAACGGAACATACGTTAGGGTACGTTGTGAACATGAATAAGCCGTTAAAGTATGTAATGAATAAGCCGATCTGTATGGTACTGATAGTACTTGCGGCTTTTATGGGAGCCCTGTTCGCCGGGGCGTGCACCACATCGCTCGAATATGTCGTCATTGCGTATGATCTTCCCGTACCTATATTCCTTGCCTTGTTCTCGCTTGTTTCCGCGGTATTTTCATTCACGCTGTTTGCATACGGGATCATGTGGATAACGCGTTGGAGCAAGCCGTGGGAGAAACTTATCGGTATAAGCGTGCCGGCGAGCGTGCCGCCCGAGGTAAAGAAGGTCGCGGAGCCGTCTCCCGCAGAGCACATAGCCGCCGACGACATGCGTTCTTTTGAAGAACATCTTAGGTTTTTGCGCGATATGTACGACTCGGGATTGCTCGACAAGGACGAATACGCCGAGGCGAAAAAACAGGCGTTCGCGCGATACGGGAGCGGGAAATGAACGACGGAATGATCGGCGAAGAAATAAACGATACGGAAGATAACGAAGAGATCGCCGCCGAAGAAAACGATTCGGAGCGGGAAAACGAGAACGTTTCGCCCGATACGGAAGAGCGCAGGCTCGAAGAGATCTTGGCGCGGACGCGTTTTGACCGCAGCGCAACGATATCGTCCGTAACGGGTACGGCGATCGCTTTTCTGGTCGGCGCGGCTTCGAGCGTGCTCGCGCTTTTCGTGCGTACAGACCTTGCGATAGGGTATACCGTGCTTGCGGTCGCGAGTTACATAGCGGCGTTTCTCATGTTCAACTGCATGAAAGTACCGGAGTTCGTTCGGGAAAAGCGTAAGGCGAACATGGTATTTATCGCGGTACTGCTGTCCCTGTGCGCCGTCGCCGCCGTTCTGGCGGTGGTCATGGCGTATGTGTCGGCGGAAGTTTACGGCTACGATTCCGCGATATATTTCGGCACCGTCGACGGGCTGTATTACACAGATACCGTGATTTACGAAGCGGCGGATATCGATATATACAGGATCGTCCTTTGGTCGCTTGCCATAGGTTCGGCGAGTATGAGCCTGGCGTTGGCAGCTTTTTCGGTTTCGGGCATTTTGTTGACCCGAGTGCCGCTCGACAGAACAGAAGAAAACGCCGCGGACGTGCCGCCTGATGTAAATAACGACGGGCAGAAGAGCCTTGACGACGTCCCGTCCTCCCGCCGCAATTACGACGGTAAGCTCGAAGCCGTCCGTGAGCGCATAGCCTACGCCGAAAAGTTATACCGCTCGGGGATGATCACCGAAGAGGAATATCACGAGCTGAAACTCGGTATACTCTCTTCCGTCTCTTCATCCGACAAAACGGAAGAACGGTCATAAAACATAAAATCAAATGTAGGGAGGAATGTCCGATCATGTTTTGTGAATACAAAGACAAACTCGAAACCGTGCGCGAGAAGATTGCTTCCGCAGAAAGAGCATATCGCGAAGGTAATATCACCGAAGAGGAGTACTGTGCACTGAAACGTAGGTTGCTGTCTTACGTTCTGCCATGCGACGATTATTATTCCGAGCCGGATTTCAGGTATGTCATTATAAAGATCCGCGAAAGCACGATATTAGAGAAAGGCAGTTTATATGAAGCCGTGCGGCGGGCATGGAGAATAAATGTCGATAGAATAAGCGGATACAGATATGTGTTCGCCGTGGTCGACGGTGTAGTGAGAGGCATATTTATAGCTCGGCAATGGAAAAAAGTCACGAGCGGTCCGGATGCGGGACGTTACGAGTTTTTCGGCGACAATGCGCCGTATGAGCTTGAGCATAAATTTATCAGAAAGAGGATCCCGCCGTATTATTCGAAATTCGGCATGGCGTCTCCCGTGCTGTACTGTCCATCTCGCGAAAGTCGTGTATAAGAGTCCGCAACATGTCAAAAGCCTCTGTACGCATAAGTAAAAAATAACGAGATCCGCAGCGCGTTGAAAGCTGCCGTATGATAAGTGACATATAATAAAATTTGCGCAAGCGATTTGCCTCTGCGCGCATCGCTTCGCGTTACGGAATTCGCAGCAGGCTCTGTTTTTACATGCATACGCCCCGTTTTACGGGATCCGAAGCGAAACCGCGAGATTTTCGGATGGAAAGGCACGTTTTCGGAAGCGGGCGTAGCGTAAGCGGTCGCCGCAGGGGTTCCCCGCGGCGACTCCGAAACGTGACTTTACGCCGAAAAGCCGCGCTTTTCGCGTGTGAAATGACGAAAAATATTTCAAACAAATTTCATTTCGAAATTTGTTTGGAAATTTTTCGGAATAGGGAGCCGCGCTTTTCGCGTGTGGACGAAGCGCACACGAAGCGAGCGATA
>DXHS01000050.1 GCA_019113275.1 Candidatus Protoclostridium stercorigallinarum | reverse complement strand
TATCCCCGCCGCATAGCACACCGTGCGGCATAACGGACATCCGGGAAAAATATTCCCGACGATACAAAACGATTCCCCCGGGCGGAAAACCGTACGGGGTATTTCGAAACATATTTATATAACATATTACCCGACCGCCGCCCGAGTATGACGAAAGGGCGCGATATGCGCCGCCATTACACGCCTGCCCCAAACCCGACAGAAGGGTTTTTGTTTGCGCGCAAGGCGCGCCGCACCGTTATCCGCATATGCGGCGGCTTTCGGCGAATCTGCCGCATTTTCGGGTCGGCATAGGAAACCCTTATGCCGACCGCTTGCCGCTGCCGCTCGCTCCGAGAAATGCGGCATTCACTGCCGAAATACGCTCGCCTATGCTGCTCGTTCGAGTATTCGGAACTACGCAAGTCACGGTGCATATAACCGCCGCCCGAGTATGACGAAAGGGCGCGATATGCGCCCTTATGTCGGGTTTGGTGGTAGGGACGATAGGGCTCGAACCTATGACCTCATGCATGTGAAGCATGCGCTCTAACCAACTGAGCTACGCCCCCGCATTTTCGCGCCCTCTGCTCAACGGGTATCCGCTTTACTTGCCTGAAATATTGGTGGAAGCTACAGGGTTCGAACCTGTGACCCCCTGCTTGTAAGGCAGGTGCTCTCCCAACTGAGCTAAGCTTCCTTGTCGCGGATATGGTCGAGCGCCGTAAGGCGCGTTGATGACAAATGGTATCCCTATCGGGACTCGAACCCGAGTTTCCACCGTGAAAGGGTGGTGTCTTAACCGCTTGACCATAGGGACACGTGGTAGCGGTGGGTGGATTCGAACCGCCGACCAATCGGGTATGAACCGAGTACTCTAGCCAACTGAGCTACACCGCCACGTGATTAAAGCTTTGTTATTATACCAAACCGCGAGAAAAAACGCAAGCGATTTACGCGTGTTTTTTCAACGGATTTTCGTTTTTAAGCACAAGGGAGCGTCGCCGGCAAAAGCGATCGCTCCCCTGAGGGCTTTTATGCGGATATCAGCAGCCGAAAGGCATGCGGGTATCCGCGTTTATCTCTTTCAGCTCGGTATCCGTGAGCTTGGCGAGCAGACGGATATCCCCGGCGTCGAGAGATGTGGAGAGGACAAAGTGATGCGCTCCTCCGGCATTTATCCATGCGGCGGCGCCGACGGCGAGGTCGGGCTCGGGACGGAGCATTATGCGCGCTACGGGCAGACGGGGCATTTTCGCAACGGGTTCTACGATGTTAGTGTCCGCGCAGATAAGGCGGAAACGGTCGCCCATATCCACCATGGATACGGACACGCCCTTTGCGGGAGCGCAGTCGAACACGAGCCGCGCGGGCGCTTCCTTGCCGCCGATGGACAGCGGGTGCACCTCTATCGCGGGACGCGCGGACGCGAACACGGGAGAAACTTCCAGCATGTGCGAAGCCAGCTCGGTCGGCACGCCCGCAAGATCGTATGTATAATCCTCGAGGAAAGCGGTGCCGCCTTCCCTGCCCTCCGCCATGCGGCAGAGCACAGCCATGAGAGCCGCCGTTTTGTAATCGCCTTCGGCGGCGAAGCCTATACCGTCCGCCATGATGTTCTGGATCGCAAGTCCGGGCAGCTGGCGCAGACCGTGAAGGTCCTGGAAAGTATCCGTGAACGCGCTTATGCGCTCCGCCGCAAGGAAACGGCGCAGGGCGATCTCGTACTTAGCCTGCTCGCGCACGCTCTCGAGATCGTCGGTGCGGATGACGTATTTATCCGCATACTCGCGCATCTTCTCGTCCGCGTCGTAGCGGGATACGCCCGCTATCATGTCCGCAAGGTCGCCTATGCCGTAATAGTTCACGCTCCAGCCGTAGCGTATCTCGCTTTCCACGCGGTCGCCGTCGGTGACTGCCACATCGCGCATGTTGTTGCCGAACATCGCTACGCGCATGCCGCGCGACAGGTCGAGCGCGAGCGCGGTGTCCGCAAACTTGCGCACCGCCGCCTTCACTCTTTCGCTGCCGTACCAGCCCGTGACGATCTCGCGCTTTATGCCGAGGCGCGTGCAGATGAACCCGAACTCGCGGTCGCCGTGCGCCGACTGGTTGAGGTTCATGAAATCCATGTCTATCGTGTCGTACGGCAAACGTTCGTTATACTGCGTGTGCAGGTGCAGCATGGGCTTCATGAGCGCCTGCAGACCGCGTATCCACATTTTTGCGGGAGAGAACGTGTGCATCCACACGATCACGCCCACGCAATCGGGATCGGCGGACGCTTTCATGCAGACGGAGAATATCTCGTCCGCGTTCCTCACGACCGGCTGCCATTCCACGGATACCCTGGTCATCGCCGCGGAAAGCTCCGCCGCCATCTCCTTGCCGTGATCCGCAGCTATCGCGAGCACGTCGTCGCCGTAAAGGTCCTGACTGCCCGTTATGAAATACAATTTCTTCATACTTTTCACCTCTTCTGTCCGTAATATGCGTTTGCGCCGTGTTTGCGCCGATAATGTCTTTCAAGCAGATATTCGGGCACGCGGGGGTCTTTCGGACGGAGCCCCTCGGTGATCGAAGCCATTTTCGCGGTCTCTTCGAGCACGGTGGCGTTGTACACCGCCTCGTCCGCGTCTTTGCCCCATGCAAAAGGTCCGTGGTTGCGCACGAGCACCGCGGGCACCGCCTCGGCGTTCGTTACCGTTTCGTTTATCACATTGCCCGTATTCTTTTCGTAATCGCCGTTTATCTCGTCCTCGGTGAGAGCGCGCGTGCACGGTACGTCGCCGCGGAAGTAGTCCGCGTGCGTGGTGCCGTAGGCGGGCAACGCTCTTCCCGCCTGCGCGAAAGCCGTGGCGTATGTAGAATGCGTATGCACGACTCCGCCTATTTCGGGATGCGCTTTATAAAGCTCGAGATGAGTGGGAGTATCGCTGGAAGGGCGGAGATCACCTTCCACTACGTTGCCGTCCATATCCACGACGACGATATCGTCCGCCGTCATGTCCTCGTACTTAACGCCGCTGGGCTTTATCGCGACTACGCCGAGAGAGCGGTCTATCATGCTGACGTTGCCCCAGGTGAATATCACGAGCCCGTTTTTGACGAGATCGAGGTTGGCGCGGAACACCTTTTCTTTGAGCTCGGCAAGACCGCTCTTTTCCGGAGGCGAGTACGCTTTCACCGCTTCTCTCACCGCGGGCAGACCGAGCTTGTAACCGGACAGGAATTTTTCCATGCCGCGCACCGTCTCTTCGTCGGGAGATACCGTCGTTCCGCGGCTGTCCGCGAACACATCGTCTAAGAACGCGGCGAGGCTGCCGCCGCCCTTTCCGGAGAACAGCGCGAGCAGAGCCATGCCCCACGCGCCGCCCTCGCCGGCGTTTTCGGGCACCGTAACGGGCGCGCCCACCGCCGCCGCAAGGAACTTCTGCGGGGCTCCCGCCGTTTTGAATATCCCGCCGTGTCCCACTATGCTCTCCGCCGTAACGCCGTCCGCTTTGAGCATATCCATGCCTATCTTGAGCGTCGCGAACGCCGAATACAGATGAGCGCGCATGAGGTTGGGCAGATCCAATTTATCCCCCGTGCGGCGAAGCAGCATGGGACAGCCCGCGCGGACGTTCGTGATATCCTCGCCGGATACGTAATTGTACGCGACCAGCCCGCCGCAGTCGGGATCGCCTTCGAGCGCTTTTCCGAACAGGAAGGCGTAAAGCTCGTTTTTATCCTTTATCCCCGAAGCCTCGGAGAACACATCCGCCCATGCGTTGAGGTCGGACGTGCAGTTGTTGCAATGTACCATGAGCGCGGTAACGCCGTCGGGCGTCGCCACGATATCTATCTCTTTGCGCACGACGGGCGGTCTCTTGCCCGAGACTATCATCGCGAACACCGACGTTCCCGCCGACACGTTACCCGTGCCGACGCGCACGCTGTTCGTCGCGACCATGCCCGTGCCCGCGTCGCCCTCGGGAGGACAGAACGGGATACCCGCGACGAGGTCGCCGCCTTCGTCCAGCCATGCCGCGCCCTCTTCGGTGAGCCTGCCTGCGTCCGCTCCCGCGGGAACGGGTACGGGGAACACGTCCTCCGCCTTAAAGGAAACTCCCTTATCCGCAAGCATACGGTCGTATATCTTCATCATGCCGCCGTCGTAAGCGCAGCCGTCGAGCGGGAATATGCCCGAAGCCTCGCCCGCACCCACGACGTGCGTGCCCGTCAGGCGGTAATGCACATAGCCTGCGAGCGTCGTGACTTTGGCTACGTCGCGCAGATGAGCTTCGCCGCGCTCCGCCATGTCGTACAGGTGCGCAGCCGTCCAGCGTGCGGGGATATTTATGCCCAGCGCTTTCGTAAGCTCGCCTGCCGCTTTCGCCGCCGTATTGTTGCGCCAGGTGCGGAAGGGCGCAAGAAGTTTCCCCTCTGCGTCCAGCGCGATATACCCGTGCATCATGGCGCTTATGCCTATGTGCCCCGCTTTCGTGAGAGCGCACCCGAGCTTGGCTTTGACGTCCGCTTTGAGCGCCGCCCAGCAGGCGCGAAGCGCCCGAGAGACGTCCTCTTCCGAGTACGTCCATATCCCGCCCGCAAAGGCATTTTCCCATTCGCTGCATCCGCTCGCGAGCACTTTACCGCGCTCGTCGACCATCACCGCTTTGACACGCGTCGAGCCGAGTTCGATACCTACCGCGTAGCGCGACACGTCGATTTTTTCCGTTGATCTTCCCATATATATATGGTACCACCGCGGAGAAAAAAATTAAAGAAATCTGCTGTCCGTTTATGGACATTTTCCGCCATATATGTTATTATGTATGTAACGGAGGGAAAACGATGCTTGCAAAACGCGAACTGCGCCGCTATGCCGGCGACGTAAAAGTATGGGTGGGCAGATATAAAAACCTCACCAACCTGCCCCACTGGCACGACGACTGCGAGGTGATATTCGCCGTAACGGGCGGCGCGAAAGTGACCGTGGGCAGCGAGACATTCGAGCTCGACGAAGGCAGAGCGGCGTTCATAGCGCCGCGCAGCGTGCATTGCATACGAGGAGAGACGGGCAGCGTGCTCGCCTTCATACTCTTCGACGAGCGCCCCGTAAGGAACGTGCTCGAAGGCAGGACTCTCCGCACTCCCCTGCTCGGATGCGACTACGCGCTCGAAGCGCTCTACGACAAGCTGGACGAAGAACTGTCGTCCGGCTCGCAGCTGTGCATGCTGTCCGTCGTCAACCGCATCGAACGGCTGGTGCTGGACATATTCTCGAGAGAAGCACCGGGCAAGGAAAAAGAAGCCGACCGCATGGAAGAGCGTTACCGCCTGCTGCTCGACGATATAGACGAAAAGTACGCCGACTATTCGGTGGAGGACGCAGCCGCCTTCACCGCCATTTCGGTCTCCTACTTCTCCAAATTCTTCAAGCGCATGGCGAACATGAACTTCTCGCGCTACCTCAACCTCGTGCGCACGGAAAAAGCCATCGAGATGATACGCGCCGGGCAGCGTAAGATGACGGATATCGCCATCGCCTGCGGATTCGGCACGATACGCAACTTCAACCGCGTGTTCCACGAGATCACGGGCTTCAGCCCGAGGAACCTTCCTACCGACTATAACGCCCTTTCCCTCCACCCCGTCTACACCGCCGAGACCTCTTTCGACCCCACATCCGACGACGCGGAACTGCTGTAAAAGCCCGTAACATCATCCGCCGTGCGGGAGCATTACCGACCTCGACGGCGTGTAGCCGATGATAACGGGCGAAAATGCGCCCGCCGGGCAGGTCGCTTCCCTGCTTCGAACGGCGCGGAACCGATCGAATGGCAGCGTGCGAAAACGTATCCGCCGGGTAAGTCGCTTCCCTTCTTCGGACGGCGCGGAGCCGATGAAAGGCAGCGTGCGAAAACGTATCCGCCGGGCAAGTCGCTTCCCTGCTTCGGACAGCGCGGGGACGACGTGAAGATAACGATGCCCACCGCCCCGCCGTCCGTGCCTGCGATATGCGGCGGGCGGAAGTCACCGCCTTTTCGTAAAATTTTTATGAAAAACAGCGTAAAAGTTATTGCTTTTTCGCCGCCGTTATAGTATAATAGCACTTGCCGTGAGGGCGGGCGGGCGCTTTGCTTCCCGCTGCACGACCCGAACACGGATACAAACATGCTGCTATGGCTCAGTAGGTAGAGCACGTCCTTGGTAAGGACGAGGTCACCGGTTCAAGTCCGGTTAGCAGCTCCAGACAAGAAACGTCACCTTGCGTGGCGTTTTTTTACTTTTGCTCGGATCGGTGACCGAAGTCCGTAATCGGTTTTGCCGCAGGCAAAACGGACGAGGCGCGCAAGCGTTAAGAAAACAGGACCAAATGTCCTGTTTTCAGCGAGCGGGAGCAATTTGTAATTGCGACCGGGACCACCGGTTTGGGGTCCGGTTAGCAGCTCCGGACAAATAAACGTCACCTTGCGTGGCGTTTCTTTGCTTTTGCTCGGACCGGTGACCGAAGTCCGTACTCGGTTTTGCCGCAGGCAAAACGGACGAGGCACGCAAGCGTTAAGAAACATAACTAAAAGCAAAGAACCTCCTTCATGCAAAAACCACGCAGAGAATTTTCCCTGCGTGATTTTTTCTTAACTTAAATAATAGTCATATCTCAAAAATTCAAACTATCGGCATTAAGCAAAAAATCATATATACCGATATGCCGGATGCCATATTCGTCCGTCCACGGCTTCATCATGGTCTTTGTTATGATGATCCTCTTTGTAAAATCGTTGCGAAGTTTCAAAAACGGTCGTATTTCCTGTTCACGTTTTGCCTCATCATCCATTTGCAATGCCGATTGAATATAATACTTTTCGCCCGCATGATCGGCATTAACAACAAAGTCAACTTCATACATAACGCGTGTCTGCTTTCCCGAAGTCATCTCAGTTCCGTTCACAACCCCGACATCTACGGAACAGCCCCGTCCGATCAATTCATTATAGATAATATTCTCCATCAAATGCGTTTCTTCGATCTGGCGGAAATTCAGCCTCGCATTGCACAATCCCGGATCTATGCAGTAGTATTTGTTTGGATAGGAAAAATACTTTCTCCCTTTCACGTCATAGCGCCGTGCCACGGAAAACAAATACGAATCGAGCAAATACCCCAAATACGCCCCGATCGTTTCGCTGTCTATCTTCATCTTGCGCACGCTTTGAAAGGTAGCGGCGATCTTGCTCGAATTGGTCAGCGAGCCGACGGAAGAGCACAACTCATCAGCAAGCATCCCGAGCACTTCGGGATAAGCAATGTCGTTCCGCTCTACGATATCCTTAAAATAGGTTTCGGAGAACAGCCCCGACAGATATTCCCGCTTCTCCGTGTCGGTCTGCTTTGATAAAACCAGCGGCATTCCGCCGTAAAGCATATAATCGGCAAGGGCTTCTTCCTTACTGCCGCCGACAAAATCAAAATATTCTTTGAACGAGAGCGGCGCAATGTGCAATTCATCCCCTCTGCCGCGAAATTCGGTCGCTACGTCTTTGGACAGCATCTTTGAATTACTGCCCGTGACGTAGATATCCGCATTCCCTTTTTCCTGCAATCCGTTCAGCACGTCATAAAACGTAATGTAAATATCAGGATTTCTCTGCACCTTCTTTTTCCCGACAAATTGAATTTCATCGAGAAACACATAATATCTCTTCCCCGCGTCCGCCATCCGCGATTCTAAATATTGCGAGAGGGCTAACGGGTCACGGTATTTTGCGTTCAGCGCGTTATCGAGCGCAAGCATGACGATACGATCGTCCGATATGCCCGATCGCAGCAAATATTCTTTATAGAGCGTAAACAGTAAAAAAGATTTTCCGCATCGGCGCACGCCCGTGATAACTTTGATAAATCCGTTGTCCTTCTTGGCGATCAATCGGTCCAGATATATTCTACGTTGGATATACATAGTCACCTCAATCGGAAGTTATGTCAATTTTTACGCAACTTCCGATTGAAAGTATAGCGGATTTGCTTTTTGAAGTCAAGAGAATGATCGGAATTTACGTTAATAATTTTACACTACTTCTAATATTTTATAATTTACATTCGGCAACCATACATATACTTCAATAAAATTTTGAAGGCTTCGAGCCCTCTCTAAATTGCTCTAAAACTGTCTGAAATATGAGTTTGGCTGTCGATGGCTGTCAAAATTTCAGACATCTGACAGCCATTGATTTTTTAACGCAAAAAATGCACGATATATAGTGTTTTTATCCTGCGCCTGATCCTATATTATGCGGTGAGCACTTTCCCTCCCTTTTAGGTCACGTCCTTGGTAAGGACGAGGCGCGCAAGCGTTAAGAAAACAGGACCGAACGTCCTGTTCAGACCGTAGATAAACACAGTTTTGCTTACAGTGGCAAAACTGCGTTTGTCTACGGTCTGAGCGGCAGAGCCATTATTGGCTCTGTCGCTATCGCATTTGCTGCGGCTCATTAAAACCGCTCTTGAATATGCGGATAAAATACGTCCGATAACGAGCGCTTAAAAACAAATTACCAAAACGTTTGAATTATACTCAAAATTATAATAATTGCAAGTATAATAATGCCTTTCGTAAAAATATCCGCACAACACAATGGGCTCGGATACCGAATCTGTCCATGCTCCTATGGAGCATGAGCATAAACGCTTGCGCTCTGAGCGCGTTACGCCGCCGCACTAAAGACCGCTCGCCGCTTATACCTTCACGAGCCGGTGATGATCGGCACTTCGCCCGTACCGCTCGCCGCAAGACGCCTTTTTCGGCATATCTCTCACTGCTCGATATCCGTCGACGCGGGCTCGTCTGCGGGGACGAGCCTGTACAGCCGCTCGCCGAAGAACAGATACGGGGCGCCCGTATCAAGCTCCGCCAAACGTTTCTTAACGACGACGTCCCGACGCTTCCCCGTAAAGCCGCACGCATATATGTCGGGCAGAGCGGCGTCGCGTCCCCTGCGTTTAGCCCGCGCCATAAGTTCCGCCACTCTGAGTTTGCGTTTGAGCCCGGAACATATGCGTTCGAGCTCATCCGCTCTTTCGGCTTTTTGCCGAAGCGCCGAGTTCTCTTCCCGCAGATCGGCAACGAGCGTTTTGAGCTCGTGCAGACCGATGTTCACGCAGTCGAAGCGGTGCGCGGGAACGAACATCCCGTCGTCCGCGGCAATACCTTTATTGCCGCCCGACGTTTTCCGCATTTCATCGTAAAACCTTTCTCCCGGTAATTCTTCTACCGTATCCATTGTCTGTCTACCTCGCCTTTTTTCGTGATCCGCGCGCGGGATCGGAAGATGCGTTTATATCCGCCCGCACGGCGTTACACGGAATTCTTGTTTCCACGCGGCAATTATATCATATTATTTAAGGGCAAAAGCGACAAAATTCGTCGGGTCGCGGGGCTTCGTATGTGATATAATCAAAAATTAAGACGTTTTTCCGAAATACGCTCGAATACATTTATGAGAAGTTCTCTGTAACGGCTGAGGCTGCGCACATCGAAGCCCACGTCGGAAGCCACAGCCGTCAATGTGCGCCCGATGTTTCTCGGTTCGAGATACAAAGCGTAAAACATATCGCGCATATTCGTGCCTTCCGTTGCGTCATGGATATCCAAATAATCGAGCGTGGCGTATTCCGCTTCGAGCATTTTGCGTTCGCACTCCGTCATCCCTGCGATATGCCGCAGTTTGCGGCGTATACTCAACAGATCCTTTTCGCATACGCGCCAGGACGTATGTTTCATCGGAGCTCCCCTTTATATGGTTTTTTCTTCGGTACCCGGTGCGGGAATACCCGCAGACGGTCATATATAAAGGGACGTTTCGACCCGAAATTAGTCCATTTTTTTACAGAAAACGAATATGAAAATAATGAGAGCACCGTTTTTTTACGGTACTCTCATTATCCTTTTTACATATCGGTCAAAGCAATATTTTATCCAGCAGGTTCAGGAAATTGTCTTCCGTCAATTCCGTTACTCCTTCGAATCCGCGCGCTTCTATAAAATACTCATAGTCGCCCGCAGTAAATTCGGCATAAGCCGTAGACGATTGCAAACCGTAGGGTTCATACGAAACATCATGACCGTTTACCATCGCATTATGCGTCAGATCGTCATAGTAAGCATAATGTATGAATTTGTAATTTTCGTACACACGAACACGATACGTCACATAAAACGCGTCCATAACTTCGCCGTTTGCCACGGAAAGCAGATTGTTGGTCAATACGTAGGACAAGACGACAGAATCGTCGTTTTTAAGGATCTCTTTCGTGACCGATTCGGTCTGCGCCACACCCGACATGTCAAACAGATAAATGCCGGGCACGGCTTTCACCTCATCTATCGAGACCCTCTGGCTTTCCACATCGTTATGACCGTACAATACGGGCGGTTTATCCGCTGCGGGCATATTGAGCACAATAACGGAAACGATGACCGCCGCTATCACGAGCAACGAAGCCGCGACCAGCGCTCCGCGTCTGACGGCAACGGCTGCCCCGGCGCCGCTCCCGGCGTGAGGGCGCTTCGCGGAACTCCCCGACGACCGCGCCCGTTCGGGATCGTCGGCAGGCAATAAACTTATACCGTTTTCCGCAGCCCACTCGTCGAAAGGCTTTTCCGGCTTTTCGAATCCGGCACGTATTTTCTTTTTCAGATCCTTGTCCTTATCCATAGCAAAATCTTTACGTTATATTTATTATATATGCGTCTTCCACCGTCGTATATTTATTGAGGCGTATATATCCCAACCCGGCGGACGTAAATCCCGTATGTACGTACAGATAACTGTCTTCCTGTATCAACCTGTTCGCCGAGTCGTAATACCTGACGATCTGATATCCGTATGCCGTCACCGTATGGCGTCCCTGTACGACAGTATTCCCGATCTCGTCATATCCGTCATAATCATTGATTCCGCCGAAACCTACTATCGCGAATCCGTTTATAAACAGCGTAAGCAATTTACCCGACTCCAATGCGTCGATACATGCGGACATATCCAGCGACGAACCGTACGCTTTTGTCACGGACGCGGTCCTGTTTTTGGACGAAACATACGACTTCATCCCACTCACGTATCCGTCCACGGACGTACCGCCCGCTTCCGTGCCCATCCGGGTATAAAGTTCTTGATGCATGGCGTCTACCGCATCGTCCTGCGCGCCGTATACGTACTGCCCCATGAAAATAATTCCCGTATGGTTTGGGATCAGCTCCTCGTACAGCCTGTCGAAGTGACCGATGACCGCGCCTCCTGCCGTTATCGCACACGCATTATTCAGTCCGCTCGCAAAATACGCGGGCACTCTGTAAGGATTGGCGTAATAATCCGAAATGTCGCGATACGCGTAATCTATGCGTTCGGTTATCGTTTCCTGTATTTCTCCGCCCATCGGCATTATATCCGCCGCGTACAAGCGTAATCCGTTTGCGGCTATGCCGGGCATGACCGCGATATACGCGCACCCGCTCGCACACACGAGCCCGATAACGAAGCAAATGCTCAACAGCATACTTACTACTCTTTTCATTGTTTTGTACCTCTCTTTTGATCTGTTTACCCGGTGCCGACCTTGGGTAGAGCACTGCAAATGAGCGCGCTTTTCGACTGTTTCCCTTGCGTGTCACGCTTGCGTGATGTTGCCCGATAAATGTGTACTACACGAGATCGGCACCGGGTACTTATATAGGTATCGCAAATCAATAAAAAGGTCCACTATCTATTCGATATTTTTCAAAAATCTCAATTTTTCTCTGATGACCGCTATCTCCCGCTTGACCGTGCTGACGGATATCCCCATCAGCTTTGCCGTTTTGCGTATATTCAGCGAATAAACGAAATGCAACTGTATTATTTCGCTTTGCCTCTCGGAGCAATTTTTCAACGCGTCGCGGAAAGCGATCCTGAATGTGATCTTTTCATCCTTCGCGGGCTGCGAAGATCCCTCGAAATCCGTCAGGACTTCGTTGCGGAAACTCCGCTTGCATTTGATGGCGGCGAACTTGACTGCTTTATACATCCACGCGTCGGGGCATTTTATGCGACCGTAATTGGCGGCATTCTTGAAAATTGCAGTCATGACCGAGGACGCAACTTCTTCGGCTTTCCATCGGTCATGCAATTCGCAATTGGCAGTCAGCACCAATTTCTCGTAATAATCAAGATATATGGGTTCCAAGCCCCGATTGTCGCCGCGTTTGATTCGATCGAGACAATCGTTGAATTCTTCAGACGTCATCAGGTAAACGATCTTCCTTTAACGATTTTTCCGTTACCGCTTTCATTCTTCAACCAGACCTTTTGCCAAAGCCATAACGACTTTTTTGTTCCTGGGCGACAGTTTATCGTAAACTTCGAGCAAAGCCCTTTGCTCTATGCTCAGTTCGGACTCTTCCGAGGACACGCCGGAAAACATTTCTGTCATAGTGATATCGAACACGGCGCAGGCTTTTTGTATCGTGCGCAGCGAAGGCTGGCATTGTTTCTCATTATACCAATTCTTCAGCGCGGTATAACTGATCTCCAGCATTTCCGCCAGCTTCAACCTTGACCAACCGCGCTTATTCCTATAAAACTCTATCCTGTCGCGAATATCCATAAATATTCTCCTTACCCGATGCCGACCTCGGATATTCATAGAATGATCTTCTATTACTATTTTATAGGAATTCGACAAATAATGAAATGTTAATTCTTCCCCTAATTTTGGCAATAATAGTTGCCAACCGGGATTTTGCGCAAAAAAGTTTTTAATTTGTTGCCTTTACCCGATGCCGACCTCGGGTATATTTTTCAGATCTCCTCTGTAATGAAATAAGCGCGAATAATATATTTTTTTTGAAAAGTGTAAAATTTCACCGCCGATTTTATTTGAAAAGTGTAGATTTTATGGGCATAAAACATTTGAAAAGTGTGGATTTCGTGCCCCGAAAATACTTGAAAAGTGTGAAAAGGTGTGTTATACTATTCCCGTAAGAAATCGAACGGGGGTCATGTATAATGCTTTTCCGAAAGATCCGGTCGGTCATAGAAGAACATCTGAGATCCGATCACGAAAAGATAATGTTGGTCGACGGGGCGCGTCAGGTCGGTAAGACATATATCATTCGTCACGTCGGGAAAAAACTATTCCCCAATTTTATCGAGATCAACATGATCGAAGATTTTAGGGGGAGCAAACTCTTCTCTTCCGTCAATACGGTCGAAGATTTTTATTTGCGGGTCAGCATGGTCGCGGGAGATAAAATGGGTGACAAAAACAACACTCTGATCTTTCTTGACGAGATCCAGCAATATCCGGAACTGCTCACCATTTTGAAATTTTTACAGCAGGACGGTAAATTCACTTATATCGCAAGCGGTTCTTTGCTCGGAGTTACGCTGGCAAAAACGACGTCTATCCCCATGGGCAGCATTCGCAAAATACGGATGTTCCCTCTCGATTTCGAAGAATTTGTGCTCGCAAACGGAGTAAACGAATACGCGATCGACGCAATGCGCGCCAAGTTCGAACATCTTGAATCGCTCGATGAAAGCACTCACCTCAAGATGCTTGATCTGTTCCGCAAATATTTGCTTGTCGGCGGGCTTCCCGACGCCGTCAACACATACATCGAAACGCACAATATCCGACGCATCCGCGAGCTTCAATCGGAAACTTACGAATACTACGTTGCGGACGCCTCCAAATACGACGCGGAGCATAAATTGAAGATCGCCCGCATTTACGATATGATCCCGTCAAACCTCGCAAACAAGAAAAAACGCGTTATCGCACAGAAGATAGAGGATAAAAAGGGATCGAGATTTTCCGATTACGCCGACGAATTCGATTATCTCATCAATGCCGGTATCGCTTTGGAAGTAAAAGCCGTTTCTAACCCCGTTTATCCGCTCAAAGAGTCCGAATCCAAGAATCTTTTGAAACTGTATCTGAACGACGTAGGCTTGCTGACGAATATTTTATACGGTACCAATATCAGAGCGATCCTGGATGACGACAAAAGCGTTAATCTTGGTTCCGTTTACGAAAGCGCCGTTGCGAGCGAATTGATCGCTCACGGTTTTGAACTTTATTACTACGATAATCGCAGCAAAGGCGAAGTCGATTATCTTATCGACGATTACGAAAATCTCTGCGCCTTCCCGATCGAGGTGAAATCGGGCAAAGATTATACCGTTCACAGCGCGCTGAACCATTTCGTTTCCAACGAAGATTACCGCATTAAACGCGGATATGTCTTATCCAACGAACGCGTCGTTTCCCGAAAAGATAAAATAATTTATCTGCCCGTCTATTATATCATGTTCATTCAAAACGTTCCGAAAAAAGACGATCTGATCTTTTGATCGGTGAGATTAACGTCGCATACCCGACTCCGACGTCGCGTAGGCGGCGTTTTTGTTTGCCGCTATCCGCAACGCACCGCCATGCAGACGGATCCCGACCGAGACTGCATTCAGCCCCAGATGTCGTCCAATGTTTTCGCGTTCAATATCTTGCCGAGCGACGAATAACGCGGCGACTGCGGCGCTATGCCCCGCCCGTCGTTTTTATTATACCAAAAATCACGAACTTTGCAAGCATAATGAACGCATTTTGCGCGGATATCCGCGCAAGAAGATAAAAAATCGTCGCCGCGAAGTGAGGGGGCATCGCGGCGACATCGCATTCCGTCCGCAAAAGCGGACCCGATCGAATGGGCTGTTATTTATTCGGCTTCGGAGTTTTCCGCTTTACCCGGCGCGGGTGCCGCCACGCGCGGGAAGAAGCAGCCGACGATCGCGGCTACGCTCGTTACGAGCAGCAAAACGATCACGGCGATTATAATGCCGAATTTCTCCGGATTGCCGAACATCACGATATTCTGGAAATGGTCGACTATCGAACCTATCGTAGCGGGAGGAGCCGCAGCGAAGCAGCCGAGCGCCGCCATCGAGCAGCCCGCCGCCGCGATAGGCGTATAATTGTTGTCGAAGAAGAACTGCACCGCTTCGGCAGCCGCCGTAAGGAGAAGCAGCACTATCACCCACGGCATGATAAGTCCTTCGAGGGAAGTCGCATACACGAGATAGACCACAAGCGAAACGATCGTCATCACGAACACGCCTATGCCTATATACGCTCCCGCGCGTTTACTGCGGATAAGAGACAGCATATCCATCATTCACCTGCCTTTGCCGCCGAAGAGCGGCGTTCGGATATCACAACGAGCGCTACCGCGCCTGCCGCCAGTACGCCGAGCACGACGGAGCCGACTATGCAGAGCACCTGCCATGCGGGCATGACCTCTATGATCTTGGTATTGTCGTCCAGCCCGTTTATCGCAGCCGAACGGGACAGCGCGTATGCGGTATGGCGCGCCGCCGTGCGCAGCCAACCGAGCAGATAGCCGTCGTCGTTCGCCTTTATGGAGTCGGCTATTATGCCGCCGCCCACGGATTCGCCGTCCAGGCAATAGATATCCGTGCCGTTGGTCATAGACGTGGTATAGTGGGATTTATACCCCGTAGTGATGCCGGAAGACGCGTCGGTTATAGCCTCGCCTTTGAAGCCCCATTCGTCGCGGAGCACCGTGACGTTGAGTTCATAGCAGGCGGAGGAGTAAACGACGCCCTGGCGGTTGAACGCCTGCATGACGGCGTTCACCTTGCCCTTCCTTATCGCGCCTTCGAAGCCGCGCAGCGCGCCCTCGCGGAACGCCTGCTCGGTGTAGAAGGTGTTGACGCCCTCACGGTTCGTCTCCTGGTCGTTGGCGGCGAAGTGCTTGATGCCGCCGAGGATGCCCAGCTTCTCCATCGCGGGAAGCTCTATCGAGCCGATGAGGTAGCAGAGGTTCGCGTCCTCGCTGTAATACTCGGCGTTGCGCCCGCCGTAAGGTGTGCGGTGAAGGTTGCCGCCGCCCGTCCAGATGACGGTCTGATCGAGGAATAGTGCCTGGTTCGCCATGAGCGTGCCCCGCTCTTCCATGAGCACGGGGTTATAAGTGCATGCGAGAAGGGAGGTATACAGGCAGGGCCAAAGCACTTTGCCGCCGGTGAGAGTTTCGGAGTAAGGCTCGTCGCCCACGCCCTGGCAGCCGTCGCCGCCGCCCTTTTCGGGGATGTTTATCGGATCGCCGATGGGGTTATTGCCGAAGTAGTTGCCCGTCATGAGCACGAGGTCATCAAGAGAGAACTGATCGATGAACTTCTCCCACACCTCGTCGTTATCCGCATCCACGTTGCGCATGGATACGAAGGGCAGCCCGTTATCCACGCCCTTCCAATTGTTCTGTTTGCCCTGAGCGTATTCGCTCGTGGAAGGAGCGTCCGCCGCCTTGCGGTAGAAGTCGCCCTGGAGAAGGGTCTCCATCTCCTCGCCGAGTACATACGCCTCCGCCTGCTCCGTGGGGAAAGTGTTCGCCCAGTCGCTGCGGGTAAGGTACGTCACATCGTTACCTTCCCAATAGTTGATATCCATCTTGTCGAAGCGATTGGTCACGCGGACGCGCTCGGTAACGTCGCCCTCGCCGTACATGTACTTCTCGGTATCGAGATCCATGTGCCACGAGTAAGTAGTATCCGCCTTAGCCGATACGGAGTTGCCGTCCTGATCGACGAGCCCGCCGTACCCTTTCGCGCCCAGGATATTGTTGAGAGCGTAGTGAGCGTCGCGGCCCACGGCGAACATATAGTCGCCTTCCGTCATCACGTAACCCTTGGTGTCGGTATAGTCGTAAGCCGCGAAAAGGTATTCCTCGACAATCACGTCCACGGTCACCGCGTTAGCCGCACCCGGCTGCACGACTTCGGGCGTCTTCCCGAAACCGACGAAGAGCACCGCCGATCTTTCGATGTTCCTTTCCTTTTCGTAATCGCCGTAAGGCGCGTTGACGTACACCTGGACGACGTCCTTAGCCGGCACGGAGCCGGTGTTCTCCACGCGCACGCTGACGGTATAGGTGTTATCTTCCTCATTGAAGGAAACATCATCTATCGTCTGTGAGAAAGCGGTGTAAGACAAACCGTGGCCGAAGGGATACACCATCTCTTTGGCGTAGTCCCACGCCTGCCCGTCTATCGAACCGACAGCGGAATCCGCGTCGCCTTCGCCCATGATCGCATCCGCATAGCTCGTTTCGTAGTACTTGTAACCGACGTAGATGTTCTCCTGCTGCACGGTGACGTAAGACGTCTGCTGCGCGTAGTCGGTCACTATGCCGCTGTCGCGGTAACTATCGACGTTAGCCCACTGCGGAGTATTGCCGCATGCGTTGACTATCGCGGGAGAGGACAGCGAACTTGCGGCGAACGTATCGACGAGCCTGCCCGAAGGCGCGACTTCGCCGGTGAGGATATCCGCCACGCCGCGCAGACCCGTAAGTCCCACGGTGCCCACGAACAGAGCCGCGTCCACGCCGTAAGCGGAATCGTTCAGCCAGTCGAGCTCCATCATATAATTGGTGTTGATAAGCACTATCGTCTTGCCGAAGCCGAGGGACGCTATGTAACTCAGCATCTCGCGCTCGCGCTTCTGCAAAGCAAGGGAATTCGCTTCTTCGTCCGCAGACCAGCCCGGGGTAGTAACTCCGTTCATCTTAGACTGGTCGACCGCCATATCCGTACCTTCGCCTGCGGCACGCGCAAGCATGACGATAGCCACGTCGTTATAATTCGCATAAGAGCTTTCCGCCGCTTGGTAGAAGTCCAAAGGTTCTTCCGCATTGAAAGAATAACCGACCATGCGCGAACGAACGGGACCGTTTGCATAAGAATCATAAAGCGTGCGGTTTATCTCGAATCCTTCTTCGGTAAGAGCTTTTTCGAGATCGACCACAAGTTCGGGATTATTGTCCACCACTCGCGTACAAGCGGCGTTCGTACGATAAAGCGGCTCATAGGAAGCGTAGCCGAACAGAGTTACCTTGCGCTCGCTCCCGGCAAGCGGGAGCGCGGGCTTGCCGCCGACGTCTTCGTTTTTAAGCAGCACCGCGCCCTCTTCGGCTTCCGCCTCGGTATGAGCGTAAGCCGCTTCTTCGAGTTTGGTGAGATTCTCGGCGTTTATCTCGCCGAACGTGGATTTGTAATACTCGGTGTCCGGCTCCTCGCCTTCGGGGTACTCTATAGTCTCCCAGAAGCTCGTTTGTATGCCGAACGTCTTGTTGATGACGGACGCGTATTGGAAAAGGACTACCGTCATGAATATCACGAGCATCGTGAGTGCGACGAGCAGCCCCGCAAGTCCGCGCCAAAGATTTGTTTTTTTAAGCATTTCGTTCATCGCGGCATATAAAATCGCTACGCCGCTCCTCCTTTTATATTCGGGGGACGCTGCCCGCATTTCATAATGCGGCAGCGGGTAAGGAACATTTCCCGGGCGCGGCAGGCCCGCGCCCGAAAAAGTCCTTGATACTCTTTAACCGTCTATGATCTCGGCTTTGTCAAGATTGCCCCACACGGGTTCCCAGCTGAGCTCGGCATCGGCGGAAAGGTAGATGCAGTCTATCATCGGCGCCTGTGCCAAGATAGTAGACGACAGTTCGTCAAAGTTGTTGGTATAGAGGTCGATCGTATTCCAGCCTTCCTTGAGAGATACGGTTCTGCTTATCTCCCAATCGTCGAAAGGACGCTGATTAGGAGCCGCCGTAGCCTGCGCTCCCTCGAGAGCAATGGGCTCGTAATCAACGGACTCGCCGTTGACAAGGAATTGGTACGAGCGATATTGTACTCCGTCGATGACTTCGTCTTCGGGCGCGATATACGTGTCGCGATACTCGGAAGAAAGACGTGCTACAAGTTTAACGTTATCGACATCCCTGTCGGAATAAATACGATAATTCACGCTAAGCCCGAGCTGATAAAGGAATCCGACGGAATATCCCATGCTCGCATTCTGATTTCTTATCGCCGTGTCGACGCGGATCATCTGCTCGTCATTCACGCTGAACGAATAACCGGGACCGACTTTACCGACAAGATTGGTAAGCTCGGCTTCGAAATTATACTCGGTGTCGTCCCAACCTGCATACAGCGTGATATCGTCGTTCAACGCCGTATCGAAGTCGAACTCATCGGTGCACGCTTCATCCGTATACCACGCGTCGAACTCCGTCGTAGCAAACGTATAAGAGTATTTACCGTCTTCCGAACTTATGGTCTCGGTGCGGTCTGCGACCTTCCTTTCATCGACGGTAGCGCCTATATCGACATAAGTCACGGTCGCCGCGGGAGCGCCTTCGTAGTTGAGATCAAAGGTCACCTTCACGATATCCGCGCTCTCCTCCACCCACTTGGCGTATACGGTGACGTTTTCCGTTATCGCCGCGGAGGAGTCGAACGACGTCTCGCCCGCTTCATCCGTGAACCAGCCCGCGAACAGATATCCTTCGCGTTCGGGTTCGTCCGGCATATCGACCGTTTCACCCGAGGACAGCTCTATCGTCGTGGCGGCAGCCGCGCCCTCGTAATTGAGGTCGAACGTCACCGTGACGCGGGCGAGCCAGCCCGCGTAAAGCGTCATGTTCGCTTTGACGGCGGCATTGAAGTCGTAAGCCGTCTCGCCCGCTTTATCCGTGAACCAGCCGGTGAAATCGTAGCCGCCGCGCGTGGGATCGGTCGCGGGCTTCGCTACTTTTTCGCCTTCTTCCACTTTTACTTCGGCGTCTCCCGCAAGCGTGCCGCCGTTAGCGTCGAACGTAACGGTGTATTCCGTCACCGCGGGATCGGGATCCGGATCGGGACCCGGTCCCGGACCGGGGTCTTTTTCGCCGCAGGCGGTGAAAGCGAATACGAGACTGACCAGAAGGATCGCCGTAAGCAGTAACGGCAGCCATTTTTTAAGGATCTTTTTCATTATCGTTTTCTCCGATTTTGTTTTATTATCACCCACAGCCGGCGCGTTACGTGCCGGCTGTGGACGACTGTCTTTTAATTCTTCGCCTTACCGGTGATCGTCAATGCTGCTTTTTGGCTTTGACCGCGAGCACGACGCCGACCGGGAGAAGAGCCGCGAGGAGCAGGATCGCGATGACGCTCAGCGATACCGCGCTGCCGCATCCGCCGTCTTCTCCGCCGTTCTCGCCGCCGCCGTTACCGCCTTCGGCAAGAGCCGCGTCGATAAGAGCGTCGACTTCGGACTCGGTAAGGAATCCGCTCGTAGCTTCTTCGATGAGAGCGTCTACTTCGGCTTCGGTAAGTCCGCTGCCCGCAGCCGCGATGAGCGCCTCGACCTGATCTTCGGTCACGAAGTCGGCGATCGCCGCCTCGATGAGAGCGTCTACCTGATCTTCGGTGAGCCCGCCGGAAGCGGAGCCTGCGATGAGCGCCTTGACTTCGTCTTCGGTGAGACCCGCCTCTGCGACAACGCTTATGCTCATATCGGTGGAGTATACCGTTCTGCCGACCGTGGCGTTGACCGTGAAGTCGAATTTGCCGGTGTAAACGGGAGTACCGCTTATCGTGCCGTCTTCAAGAGTCAGACCCTCGGGCAGAGCGCCGACTATCTCGAACGTAGCGTCGTCGAGCTCGCACTCAAGATCCGCGCTGAACGCCTTGCCCGCCGTAGCGACGTTGCCGCTGAGCGAGATGACCGAAGCGATGGGCGCGATCGTCACCGTCTTGTTGCCGTAGAGGTAGTTTGCCACGCGGCACTCGATAACGACTTCGGTGGGAGCGCTCGTGCTCACGGTAGGCGTGCCGCTTATCTCGCCGGTAGCCGAGTCAAGAGTAAGACCCGCGGGAAGCGCGCCTTCCACTACCGAGTAGACTACGCTGTTATCGTAAGTCTCGTCCTCGATAGCCACGCTCTTCGCCGTCATAGCCGTGCCCTGCGTAAGTCCGCTTATATCCGCGGTCGTGCCGTGGTAGTTGCGGAGCTGGTTGGTGTTGTCGTTTACGAGCATACCGTTCTGGTTGCCGCGGCTGTTAGCCGACTCGTAGCAGGCAAGCATTGCGGTAAGTCTGACATGGTACCACTGGTTGCGACCGCTGTCCGTCATTTCGGTAAGCTCGGAGGCGCCTTCCTCGGTTTCGAGATATACGCCGTTGAGCTTATCGGACCAGATACCCGAAACGGGGTTGTTGCCGACGTCCGCGAAACCGGTCTTGACTTTTACGGTCTTGGTAGCCGCGTCGTAGCAGTTGATCGTGTTGACGTATGCGCCGTTCTCGAACTTGCTGCTTCTCGACTGAGTACCGTCGGGCAGACCGTGCGTGCCGCGGACGAGCTGATCGAGCGTCACGGGCTTGAGAGAGGACATCCTGCCGTCTCCGCCGTCAATGCCCCAATCCTTGGTCTGATCGGGCTTATTGAAAGCACCGGTCGTATCTTTGCCGAGAGCTTCAGCCTCGAACAGGTTGCCTGCGGTCTCGGGAACGGCATATCCGGGACCGCTGTGACCGGCAAGCATGTCGGTGACGCCGATACCCGTCCAACCCCACTGCTCTCTCGTAAGCACGGTGTTCGCTTCATAGCTGTAAGCGAAGACCACGCCGCCGATACGTGCGAAGGACTGCATGTAGCCCTTAGCGCCGCCTTCCTGCATAGCCTTCTGAGGATACATGAAGTAGTTCTCGCGGAAGGTCTGCTCGTCGCCCCAGGTGAAGAGGCTGTAACCGTTTCTGTTGGTCTCCTGATCGTTGAGGACGAAGTGCTTGATCCAGCAAGCAAGGCCGTTCTCTTCCGCAGCGCCTACGACGGCGGAGATGATCATACCTGCCTGGAAGGCATCCTGACCGTAATAGTCGCCGTTACGTCCGCTGAACGGAGTACGCTGCAGGTTGCAGCCGGGCGACCACCAACCCGTGGGAGAGTTGTTGCCGAACGCCGCGTAGTGAGCGGTGATCTCGCCGTGATCCGCGCAGAGGTCGAGGTTCCACGTGCGGGAAAGCAGCGGCTGATCGCCCCAGTGATAGATGTTGGAAAGAACGCTGGTGTTGTCTCTTGCGGCGCTCTGGTTCTTGTCTATCGCGTCGATACGGGCAAGAGCGGAATTACCGCAGCTGGCAAGTATCTGCAGCTCGAGATAGGTCATCTGGTTCATGAACGCATCCCACTCGGGATTGATGGAGCCGTCCTCTTCGAAGAGAGCTACGCCCGCCATCTCGCGAAGCTTAGTCTCCGCGCCTGCGCCCGCCTTATCGTTGTCGCGGACGGACTGCGAAGCCTGCGTCCAGTCCTTTGCCACCGTCTCGAATTCTTCTTTGCTTATGAACCAGGGATCGCTTTCGTCGTCGCGATAATCGTAGTCGCCTTTCTCGGCATCGTAATACCA
>DXHS01000049.1 GCA_019113275.1 Candidatus Protoclostridium stercorigallinarum | reverse complement strand
GCGGGCGCGGCGCTGGCGGCAGCCGCGGTCATACGCGGCAGGGCGGGCGGACGGCTGTCGTCGCTCGTGCTGTCGCTGCTCACCGTGTGCTGCGCGACCGCGACATGGGTGACGTCGCTCATCGTGATGTGTAACGACGACCTGATCATGGTGATCCCCGCGCTCGTCGCGTGCGGTTTTTATGCCGCTTGCTGCATACTGACATTCGTCGGCAGGGAAGCGTCTCCGAACGGAGCGTTCACCGCGGTGCTCGGCGTTGCCGCCGCATGCGCGTTCGTGCTCCCCACGCAGTTCGGCATACCGCTCGCCTGGGCGTGCATGTGGTACGGCGTGGCGGGAGCTCTCCGCGCGTTCTTCGGAAAGCGCGTAGGGGATATCGCAGAATACGCGTCCGCCGCGCTCATGCTCGCAGGCCCGATGACCGTCGGCATAATGTGCTTCGTGCAGGCATGGGGCGTCCCGATAGCGTATCTGGCAGCAGTTATTTGCTGCGCTCTCACGGGCGTAGTGTATTATCTCGTACGCCTGACGCCGTTTGGGAGAAAATTATGCGGACACATTCCCGATGCCGTCGTCGGCGCGGACGATATATCCGCTCATGCGTATGAGAGCGATGTCAAGATTTGTTCCGAATGTCCGGTTGTCCCGTCGTTTGCCGCATACGCTTCTGCCGGGGAGCAGACGGCTCCCGTGTTCGCGGAAAGAGCGCACGAAGCAGCGCCGCGTAAAACGCATACAGCGGGGAAAACGTCCATAGCCCGCGACGATAAATATTTCATGACGGTGGCTACCGTAGCGCTCGTGTTGCTCTTTCTTCCGCTGTGCGGGTTTGCGATGTCGTTAAATATATTTACGACTAATTACTTCGAGTTGTTGGTAGTATCGTTGTCGCTTGCGGGACTGTCGGTTATCGTGTACGCTCTTATGTGGATATCTCGTGCGCGGTTGTCGGGTAAACGTCTCCTTTATACGATAGGCACGGAATCCATCGTTCTTTCAGCCGTAGCGTCCAATATTCTCGGTATAATGGGATCTTACAGCGTCCCCGCGACGGCTCCCGCGCTCGGAGCGTTGGCGGTGTTGCTCGTGGCTGCGCTGTTGCCGTCGTTCGCATACATGCAGGACAGATTCGGGAAAGACGAGCCGCTCGGCATGCACTCCGCGTTCGCGGTTTTCATGGGGTGTCTTGCTTTCGGAAGCATGATATCCGAATCGGTAGCGATATTCGTTTCGGCGGCGTACATGCTCTTTGCGACGGATATCGTAGTTACATATGTGCTCGGTAGACGGGCGGCGATATATGAACATATCGTTGTTGCGCTTGCCGCCGCGGGAGCATTCGTACCGGCTATTTTCAGCGCGATGGACGGCGCGGATTACGGTAATATCCTGTATACATATGAGGATGCATATGATATCGTACCGTATGCGGACGAGATCGTCACGGTACTTTCCGCGGTGTACCTGTGTATCGTGTCCGTGCTCGCGATAGCGTATTACATGGAGCGTTTCGGCGGGATATTCTCGGGGAGCCGTACCGGTTCGTTCTTTGCCGGGCTGAGAGACCGCACGTTCGGTATAAGCCCTTACAGCTCGCGTTATCTTCGCGGCAGGGGATATACGGGAGCGGCTACCTGGGATGAAAGAGACCGCGCGTTAAATCCGCTGGTTCATACGACCTCGGAAACAAACGAAGACGCGTTTTTTCCGAGGCAAATACAAACGACAGAGAGGAGATGTGAAAATGTTCGGAGTAAATGACAAATCTTTGAAGATAATGTACGGAGTGGGCGTCGCGGTCTGCATAATATTCGGTTTGTGCGGTATTGCAGGCGGTATCGTCGTGTTCATAGTGACCGAAACGGTATTCGGTGTGTTTCCGCTGGTATTCGGTCCGCTGATGGCTGCGCTTTTGTGGCTGGTCATAACGCTTCGCCTTGCCGAGATGCGGGATATAAAGTTCATACGCAACAAACTGTACGGGCTGGATAACGACGGGTTTGAACGTTTCGTGTCGGACGGATGCGTAAAGTATGATGAATTTTCCGCACCTCGTTTCGCGTCGGATATAGCGGCGTACGCGGAGCGCGCGCTCGAACGTCTGGATGACAGGTTGCGCGACGGAGAAGTATCCGCGGATACTTATTTACATGAGCGGAGACGTCTGCTCGCTAATTATTTTGTAACCGAGCGTGCGGTAGACGGCATCACGGGCGACATCGGAAAACTCGACGCCGATCTCAATGCGGGTGTGATGGATGAAGCGTCTTATCGCAGCGAACGCGAAAGGCTCTTGCTCGATTGGGCGGCGGGATCATGAGTACTAAGGGGAAAAGAAGCGCAAGCAAGACTTACATCGTTTTGCGCATGTACGACGAATTCCGCACGGGCGGTCGGACGAGCGTAGCCAAATGCCGCTCCGCCTACGGTTTGTCGGCACCCACCGTGCACCGCTATCTTGCTCTCCTGCGCGCATACTTTATGGAGAATTACGGCAAGGATATCGTCTACGACGCGGCAAAAGGGACATATCGGTTGTCGCAATAAGTTCCGATCCCGAAAAAATATTTAAGCGCATTTCGAAAGAAATGCGCTTAAATATTTTTCGGAACAACGACAATAATTGCGCTCTGTCGCCGAAGAGACGTGGGATATTTTGTTCTGCGGCTGAACGTAAAAGCGCCTTGAAGACGCTTTTAAGGGCTTTATACGCGAAAAGCCCGAAAATTTTCCCGTCTGCCGACGTCAAAAACATTGCTTTTTTTTCCGCGTAGTGGTATAATGGACGCATAAGGAGACTAAGGGAAGTGGAAGAAAAAGTTCAAGGCAGTTATAATGCCGATAAGATCCAGGTGCTCGAGGGGTTGGACCCCGTAAGAAAGCGTCCCGGTATGTACATCGGCTCGACGGACGAACGCGGACTTCATCACCTTATATGGGAGGTCGTGGATAACGCCGTCGACGAAGCGCTCGCGGGCTACTGCGATACCTGCACGGTGGAGATCTGCCGCGACGGGTCGGTGTCCGTGACGGATAACGGGCGAGGCATCCCCGTCGACAAAAAGAAGATCGTCAAGAACGGCAAGGAAGTCATGGTCTCCGCGGTGGAGATAGTCATGACTCATCTTCATGCGGGCGGTAAGTTCGGCGGAGGCGGATATAACGTCTCGGGCGGACTTCACGGCGTGGGCGTGACCGTCGTCAACGCGCTCTCCGAGTGGCTGGACGTGGAAGTCATCCGCGACGGCAAGATATATCGCCAGACGTTCAACCGCGGCGTGCCGCAGCGCGATCTCGCCGTGGTGGGGAACGTGGACAAGAGCCGCCACGGCACCAAGGTCACCTTCATGCCGGACGCGGATATCTTCGAAACGGTGGATTTCAATTACGACGTCATCCGTACCCGCCTGCGCGAAGTGGCGTATCTCAACAAGGGCTTCACGGTCAAACTTTCGGACAAGCGCGACGGCCGCGAGCACGAGGATACGTTCAGGTACGACAACGGCATACTCGATTTCGTCGATTATCTCAACCGCACGAAAGAGACGATGTTCCCCGAATCGCTGTATATCGAGAAGCAGCTTCCAGACAGCGAGGTGGAGATAGCCATGCAGTACAACGACGGCTATTCCGAGAACATCTACGCTTACGCGAACAACATCAGCACCGAAGAGGGCGGCACGCATCTCGACGGTTTCAAGAACGCGCTTACGAAAATAATCAACGACTACGCGCATGCGAACAACCTGCTCAAGAGCGACGACAAGCTGAGCGGCGAGGACGTGCGCGAAGGTCTTACCGCGATAATCTCCGTCAAACTCAAGAACCCTCAGTTCGAGGGACAGACGAAGACCAAGCTGGGCAACAGCGAGATGCGCGGCATCGTCGCCAAGGCGCTGACCGACGGGCTGGGAACTTACCTCGAAGAGAACCCGGGTCCCGCGAAGGAGCTCGTGCTCAAAACGATAACCGCCGCACGCGCACGCGACGCTGCGCGCAACGCCCGCGAGCTCACGCGGCGCAAAGGCGTGCTCGAAAGCAACACGCTGCCCGGCAAGCTTGCGGACTGCACCGACCGCGACCCCAAGAATACCGAGATATACATCGTCGAGGGCGACAGCGCGGGCGGCACCGCAAAACAGGGGCGCGATCGCCGCTTCCAGGCGATACTCCCGCTGCGCGGCAAGATACTCAACGTGCAGAAGGCGCGCCTCGGCAGAGTGCTCGAGAACGCCGAGATAAAAGCCATGATAACCGCGTTCGGCTGCGGCATAGGCGACGATTTCGACGAGAGCAAGCTGCGTTATGACAAGATCATCTGTATGACGGATGCGGACGTAGACGGTTCGCATATCCGCATACTGCTGCTGACGTTCTTCTTCAACTTCATGCGTCCGCTGATAGAGAAAGGGCATGTGTACAGCGCGATGCCGCCGCTTTACAAGATAAGCAAGGGCAAGCGCATAGAGTACGCGTATTCGGATACAGAGCTCGCTTCCAAGCTGGACGCGATGGGCAGGAAGGGCTGCGAGGTGCAGCGCTACAAGGGTCTCGGCGAGATGAGCAAAGACCAGCTGTGGGAAACGACGATGAGCCCCGAGCACCGCACTCTCGTGCAGATAACGATGGACGACGCGTTCGAGGCGGACGAGATATTCTCCACGCTCATGGGAGACCAACCCGAGCTGCGCCGCAAGTTCATAGAGGACAACGCGAAGCTGATCGAGACCAAGGATCTCGACGTATAACGGGGGAACGGACATGGCTGAAAAAGAGAAAATGCGGGACAGAGTGCCCGACAATACCAAATACCTCAAAGTAAACGTCAACGACGAGATGAAGCAGTCGTTCATCGCCTATGCGATGGCGGTCAACGTCTCGCGAGCGATACCCGACGTGCGCGACGGTTTCAAACCGGTGCACCGCCGCATACTGTATTCAATGAACGAACTCGGTCTTACGGCGGATAAGCCTTACCGCAAGTGCGCGCGTATAGTCGGCGACGTTCTCGGTAAATATCATCCGCACGGCGACAGGTCGGTGTACGACGCGCTCGTCCGTCTCGCGCAGGATTTCTCGATAAGAGAGCCGCTCGTGGACGGGCAGGGCAACTTCGGCAGCGTGGACGGCGATCCTCCCGCGGCAATGCGATACACCGAGGCGCGTCTTTCCAAGATAAGCGCGGAGATGCTGCGCGACATCGATAAGGAGACCGTGGACTGGCAGGGCAACTTCGACGAGACTCTCGAAGAACCCAGCGTGCTGCCCGCGCGTTTCCCCAATCTGCTCGTCAACGGCTCGGACGGTATCGCCGTCGGTATGGCGACGAACATCCCGCCGCACAACCTCGGCGAGGTCATCGACGGCGTGTGCGCGCTCATCGATAATCCTGACATCACTCCCGACGAACTCATGAAGTACATCCCGGCCCCCGACTTTCCCACGGGCGGGCTCATCATGGGCAGAGCGAACGTGCGCTGCGCGTACCGCACGGGACGGGGCGGCGTGCTCATGCGCGCAAAGACGGAGATAGAGGAGCACCAGACGGCGGGCGGCACGCGTCAGCGCATAGTCGTGACCGAACTGCCCTATCAGGTGAACAAGGCGGAGCTTATAAAAGCCATTGCCAACCTCGTCAAGGACAAGAGGATAGAGGGCATATCCGACGTCAAGGAGGAATCCGACCGTCACGGTATGCGCATAGTCATAGACGTCAAGCGCGACGCTCAGGCGCAGGTAGTGCTGAACATGCTGTTCAAGCACACCAATCTGCAGGTAAGCACGGGAATAATCTTCCTCGCGCTCGTCGGCGGCGAGCCCAAGGTGCTCAACCTGCGCGACATGCTGTTCTACTACCTCGAACATCAGAAGGACGTCATCACCCGCCGCACAAGGTATGAGCTTGAAAAGGCGGAGGAGCGCGAGCATATACTCGAAGGTCTGGTAAAGGCGCTTGCGAACATAGACCGCGTCATAGAGATAATCAAGGGTAGCCGCGATCGTTTCGAGGCGAGCGAAAAGCTCATGAGCGAGTTCTATCTGACGGACAAGCAGACCAACGCCATACTCGATATGCGTCTCGCGCGGCTCACTTCGCTGGAAGTGGAGCAGCTCAGAAACGAGCTTGCGGAGCTGGAAAAGCGCATCGCGGATCTGCGCAACATCCTTGCGACTCCCGCCCGCGTTCTCGACATCATACGCACGGAGCTGCTCGAAATAAAGGAAAAATACAACACGCCTCGCCGCACCGAGCTGTGCGTGAACTATGACGAGATAGACATAGGCGATCTTATAGACCGTGAAGACGTCGTGATCTCCATGACGCATTTCGGATATATCAAGCGTCTGCCCGTAACGGAGTACAAGGCACAGCACCGCGGCGGAAAGGGAGTGACGGCGCACCGTCCCAAGGAAGAGGACTTCGTCGAGACCATGCTCACCACCTGCACGCACGACGACCTGCTGTTCTTCACGAACAAGGGCAAGGTGTATTGCATAAAGGCGTACGAAGTGCCCGAAGCGGCGCGCGCGGCGCGCGGCAGGGCGATAGTGAACCTGCTCTCTCTCGGCGAGGGAGAGACGGTATCCGCAATGATCCCCGTCAAGGAAGACGCGCGCGGCAAGGGCAACCTGATGATGGCGACGCGCATGGGACT